>CAZNYR010000054.1:23854-26498 GCA_964577275.1 uncultured Cytophagales bacterium
CTCAATTCGGGATATTACAAGGAATCCACCGAAGCCGTTGAGGAAGCTCTCAAAATTCGTCCACATGATTATGAGATGGAAATGGTACGGATTATTGCCTTTTATCGCCTACGGAATTTCGCCCAAGCGGTCTTTTATTTAGACGAAATTTTGAAACAAACCGATTTGGGCGAAAAAATATTAACGCCATTTTTCTTTGCGGGAGGAATGATTTATTATGATGCTGGCAATCTGCAAAAAGCCAAAGAATGTTACAAAAAAGCCGCAAATGGGTCATTCCGAAATCCAGCCCAAATGGAATACGAACGCATCAGCGGCGAAGAAGCCGAATAATTTTTGACCATACTTTTCTAAAAATTGCTTTAATTGTCAATTATTTGAAATCTCCCTTTTTTTCATGAAAAACGAAACAAAATATGAGTGAAATTTGGTATTTTGAGGGCAAAAATCTATTCAACATCATTTGTCCAAATAAAATTAACGACCCTGCTGCTGCTAAGGGACACTATATCAATACCTATCAAAAAGGCGATTTAATCTATTTTCCTGAAGATAATTCGGAAAAAATATACCTTATCGCTAATGGCAAAGTCAAAATCGGTTACGATACCGAAAGTGGTGATGAAGTAATCAAGGCAATACTTACAAAAGGTGAGCTTTTTGGCGAAATGGCAATTTTTGGCGAAAAAAAACGCTCTGAATACGCTATGGTACTCGAAAACAACACGACAATCTGCCAGATGGGGCTTGAAAATGCTCAAGAATTAATGAAAGATAACAAATCATTTAGTTTTTCCATTTATAAATTAATTGGATTACGCATCGAAAAATTAGAACGTAAATTAGAAGGGCTGATGTTCAAGGATGTACGCACTCGGCTTATTGATTTTCTCAAAGATATGGCACGAGAGCGAGGCGAAAAAATTGGTTATGAGATACTTATCAGACATTCGCTCACCCAAAAAGATATAGCAGCACTTATCGGCAGTTCACGTCAGACCGTAGCCAAATTATTGAATGAACTCAAGGATGATAATTTGATTCATTATCGTAGAAATCGAATTTTGATTCGAGATTTAAACAAACTCAAATAGAAATTTTTTGATTTTTCACAGTCATTTTGCACATAATACAAAAATATAATTTTTTTAAAAAAATTAATAGTTTATGCAGCATCCAATCATTTCGAGAGATAAAATCTGGAAAGCAGTTATCGAAGACCTTGCGGATGACTTTTTGCGTTATTTTTATCCAGAATGGACTGCAAATGAAGTTGATTTCGGTCGTTCATTTGAATTTTTGGATAATGAATTAGACAAACTTTTTCCGACATCCGAACAGCAAAACCGAAAAGTAGATAAACTCATTAAGGTTTTTCTGAAATCTGGTGAGGCAAAATGGGTGTTAGTCCATATCGAAATCCAAGACTATCCTGATGTCAATTTTGCAAAACGAATGTTTACTTATTTTTATCGTTTACAAGATAAATTTGATGTAAATATCTCAACCTTAGTGATTTATACAGATATTAATGCTAAATATCACCCCAAACAATTTGAGTATAAATACTTAAAGACCGAACTTTGTTACAAATTTGATACGTTCGAGGTGGTTTCCAAATCTGAGGCAGAGCTTGACGTGCCAAATAATCCATTTAGCGTTCTGATGCTGTGGGTTAAGGCGGGTCTTTATCGTCCGAAATCAAGTGAAAATCAACAATTTGCCAGAGCTGTCGATTTGGTCAGACGACTCGAACGTGAAACCGCCGAAAACTCAAAAAAATTACAAACGTTATTGAATTTTTTGCGTTTTTATCTTAAATTTGATAAGGATAAATCCGACAAATTAAACACTGAAATTGTTGAAACTTTTAAAGAACGAAAACCTATGGGAATGCAAGAATTGATAGAAACTGAATATAAAAAGTTCTATCGTGCCGAAGGACTCAGAGAAGGGCGACAGGAGGGCATGAAAGAAGGCATGAAAGAAGGCATGAAAGAGGGCATGAAAGAGGGACGATTACGTCTGACCATTCAAAATATTCATAAATTTCTGAAAATCAATATATTAGATATTGAAGAAATTGCCAAATTTGTAGAGGTGGACATCCAGTTTGTGGAAAATGTCCGAGATGGGAAAATTTATATTGATACCCAAACAGATGAGGTCATACTTCCAAAACCTAACTAACATAAAAAACTAATGAAAGTTAAATTCTTACTTTATTTGTTAGGTATTACATTATCAACAGCCTGTCAATATGAAAGCGAAGAAAGTTTGTTTCCTAACGAAAATTGTCAGGCTGAAACACAAGTTATTTCATATTCAATTGATATTCAGATGATTCTGACAAATTATCAGTGTGTAAGTTGTCATAATTCAGGATTAGCTTCGGGTGGGATTCGTCTTGAATCTTATAGTGATGTCAGAAAAGTAAGCGAAAGTAATCAATTAAATGGTGTAATCACGCACGCTGCTGGATTTCCTGCGATGCCTCTTTCAGGCAATAAATTAACGGACTGCGATATTCAGAAAGTACAAAAATGGATTGCAGACGGTATGCCCGAATAAGTACATAAATTCATGCAAAAAGTAGCGATTATTGGAGCTGGGGCAGCTGGTTTTTTTTCAGCCCTGACCTGCG
>CAZNYR010000055.1:0-17117 GCA_964577275.1 uncultured Cytophagales bacterium
TTATTTGAAAATCAATAAATTACATTCAAACCAAAATACAAACTAAATTTGCATCAGTACTTAAAGAGGAAACGTGTAACAAACAACTTCAAATATACACTCAAAACACTGGATTTAGAGGAGTTTGAGTTGCCTTTATTCGATAATATTTTGCCTATCGAGCCTTCGGTATGGCTTCAAGAAACCCTAAAAATAGCCGAAGAGCTGCCATTAACCAACGAAAAGAGCAAATCTGAGCGGATTGCCTTTTATTTATGGCTGTACGGCAACGGCTGACGCTTGGAAGTTTTTGAAATTGGAAAAACAACAAATTCTGGTCGATTCCAAGAACCTATTATTTGTCCGAGTTGCCCAAAATTATCGACATTTTTCATCAAATAATGGATAAATTTTTGGCTTTTTAATCCTGTGTCATAAAAGTACAACCAATAGGCTAATTCCTGAACCATATTTCGGCTTCGGCTGGGTCATCAAAATAACGAAAGGCAAGTTTGCTGGCAGATGTTTCATTAAAAGTTTGGTTAATCGAAACGGTAGCAAATATATCTGAAGGCATCAAAAATGCTATTTTTTCCAGTTGATTTGCTACGTAACGAGGGGCTATTGTAGCGTCATGCCAATCCTGCAAATCGGACAAAATCACAACGTGCGCCTGCCGAGCATCAACCAAAAAGCCTCTGACTTTGTGCTTTTCAATCTCATCGCAAAAGGCTAACAAATGTTGTTTAAAGTCCGTAGTGGCAATATTTTCTGCTCCGATTTTCCATTTTACCCGCAAAATAGCCAGTTCTTTATCGAGTTTTACCGTCCAAAATGGGGTATCTAAAATTATATTCATTATTTAATTATTTTTAGTTTGCAGTCTAAGGTATGAAAATATGAAAACAGTTGCCAGATAATTTCCGAGCATACTCCCCAAATTTAGGGGATTTGCCTCACTTATCCAAACAAAACATGAGGACTTTGTACACATACAAATTGGAGTTGAAATCGCTATTTATCAGAGTTAAAAAACTGAAATAATGTTTTAACATTACATTTGATTTAAAACCGCCAAACTCCAAGAACAAGTCTTTCGTATTGTCATAGAATTTTATAATTTTAAACCACCAAAACATTTACAAAATAAATCGTGATAATGTCCATTATCTACATCATTAAATTTAAAAATGACATATTTTACTTCAAAATTACCTCATACAGCAACTTCAATTTTTACGGTCATGTCTGCCTTAGCTCACGAACATGATGCGGTCAATTTATCGCAGGGATTTCCTGATTTTTCATGCAGCCCCCAGTTGATAGATTGGGTTACTTTTTATATGAAAAACGGAGCAAATCAATACGCTCCGATGGCGGGTGATGCCGAGTTGCGCCGACAAATTAGCCTAAAATTTGAGGCATTATACCAAATCCGCCCTGACCCTGAAACTCAAATTACGATTACTTCGGGAGCCACAGAAGCCTTATATTCGGCGATTGCTGCTTTTGTTCGTCCTGATGACGAAGTGATTATCTTTGAACCCGCCTACGATAGCTATCAGCCCGCTGTCGAGTTGAACGGTGGAAAAATTGTCCCCATCAAATTGGATATTCCCGACTTTAAAATTAACTGGCAAAAGACAGCACAAGCCATTTCTGATAAAACTAAAATGTTAATTCTTAACTTTCCGCACAATCCTTCGGGCAGTATATTGACCCAAGAAGATATTGAAGAATTGATAAAAATTACTAAAAAAACAGACCTTTTAATTTTGAGTGATGAAGTGTACGAACATCTGATATATGACCATCATCGGCATTTACCGATATATCAAAATTCGGAATTACAAAAACGGACATTAGCCGTATATTCTTTCGGAAAAACTTTTCATGCAACGGGTTGGAAAATAGGCTATTGCATTGCGCCAGAACACCTTACCAAAGAATTTAGAAAGGTACATCAATTTGTAACGTTTAGTACCAATACGCCTTTTCAGAAAGCGATTGCCGAGCATCTAAAAATCCCCGAAAACTATACCTATTTACCTGCGTTTTTTCAGGAAAAACGAGATTATTTTTTGGGGATTTTGAAGAAAACTAAATTTAACGTAATTCCCACAAAAAGTACATACTTTCAGTTGGCAAATTATGAACAAATTTCGACCCAAAATGACACTGATTTTGCGATGCAAATGACTCAAAAATATGGCGTGGCGGTCATTCCGATTTCCGTATTTTATGAAGATAAAACCGACCATCATTTGGTCAGATTTTGTTTTGCCAAAGAGATAGAAACGCTCCAGAAGGCGGGCGAAAAATTACTTCAAATTTAAAATTACAAAAATTTATGTGCGGAATTACAGGGTTTTATGCCTTCAACGAAATTGGGCGATTTTATGGTACTAATTTGGTAAATTCAAATAATGAATTGAAACATCGAGGTCCTGATTTGGGCTATATTTTTACCGAAAATCGGATGGGATTAGCGCATCGAAGGCTCTCGATTTTGGATTTATCAATGGATGGCAGACAGCCCATGACCGATACTTCTGGGCGTTATACGATTTGTTTTAATGGAGAAATTTATAATTACCAAGACCTTAGAAATCAGTTAGTTAGTCAAGGAATATCTTTTCAATCTCAAACGGATACCGAGGTATTACTCTATCTTTATATTCACCAAAAGGAAAAATGTTTAGCGCAACTCAATGGCTTTTTTGCTTTTGCTATTTATGACAATCAGGAAGATAGTTTATTTTTGGCGCGTGATAGGTTTGGTATTAAACCACTTTTGTACTATTTGGATGAGGATAAGTTTTTATTTGCCTCCGAATTGAATGCGCTCAAAGCCTATAACATTCAGCCCAAAATGAACATCACGGCGTTGTATCAATATTTTCAGTTGCATTATGTGCCTGCGCCAGATACTATTTTTGAGAATGTATTTAAGTTGATGCCAGCGCATTATATCACTCTGAAAAACAGAGAGTTACAAATCAAGAAGTATTATCATCTTCCCGATTCGATGGTTGATATGACTTACACTGATGCCAAAACAAAACTAATTCGACTGCTTGAAAATTCGGTAGAAAAACGGATGATTTCAGATGTGCCTTTGGGGGCTTTTTTGAGTGGCGGAATTGACTCTTCAGTCATTACCGCCCTTGCTGTTAGTCATGCTAATAATTTACAAACTTTCTCAATAGGATACAAAAATGAACCGTTTTTTGATGAAACTCATTATGCGGAAATGGTTGCCAATCATTTTCAGACTCAACACACGACATTTAAACTGACAAATGACGATTTATTTGAAGCCATTTTTGAGCTTTTACCATTTTTGGGTGAGCCTTTTGCGGATTCCTCTGCGATTCCATTTTTTATCTTGAGCCAGCGGACAAAACAAAAAATGACAGTTGCACTTTCTGGAGATGGTGCTGATGAACTTTTTGCTGGATATAATAAATATTTGGGCGAATTCAAAGTGCGTCAAAATGGATTTTTAGGGCAGGTTTTAAAAAATAATTTGGCAGTGTTAGCAAAATTACCTCGTTCCCGTAAGTCTTTCATAACCAATAAGTTTAGACAAATTTATCGTTTTGCAGAAAGTGCAAATAAATCTGCTCAAGAACGTTATTGGTATCTAAGTTCCTTCATGGAAGAGGCGCAAGCGCAATCTATTTTTACGCCAGAAATTCAAACCAAAATTGAGTTTGAAAAATATAATAATTTCAAGAATAGGGTATTATTGGATATTCAGGAAAAAGATTTAAATGAAGTCCTGAAAGCAGACCTCCAGACGCTTTTACCGAACGATATGCTCCATAAAGTTGATATGGCTTCGATGGCAAATTCCTTAGAAGTTCGAGTACCATTTTTAGACCATCATATCGTAGAATACGCTTTTTCGTTGCCTTCGGCGTATAAAATTAATGCACAAATGAAAAAACGAATTTTGCAAGATGCTTTTCGGCATATTTTACCCAAAAAATTATATAAACGTTCCAAAAAAGGCTTTGATGTGCCTTTAACCAAAGGTTTTCAGACAGTTCTACGGCATAAAATCGAACATGAATGGCTGCATGACGAACGAATCAGGGCGGAAGGAATTTTTAAGGTCGAATATATCAAATCTTTGAAAAATACAATTTTTTCTAATGGAAATTACGACCAAAATCACGTTTGGGCGATTTTAGTGTTTCAAGATTGGGCGGGACGATTTTCGTTATTTCAGCCAGAAAATTAGTCCGAAAATATGGCATGATACATAATCTGCACATTTTTTGCTAAATTTATTCATTACGTCTTTAACTTTCTTGGAGATGACAGAGTTTTATGACTATGGAAAATAACATTAAGGTTCTTGAAAAACAGTTAGAAAGCAACAATCTGAAGCCGAAAGAGCGTGCCTTTTTGCTGAATCGTTTGGGCTGGATTCATCGTGGCAGGAACATCAAAAAAACACTTGAATACACGCAGAAAGGTTATGAATATGCCAAAGAAATTGATTATCAGGAAGGTATAGGATTGGGATTATTGAATTTGGCGTTTGTTGATTATTATGCAAAATCGGATTTGGCGGCTGCTTTGGAAAAAGCCATGCAAGCCCTCAAAATCTTTGAAAAGGTTGATTATCAGTTAGGTATCGGGCAGGCATACACACTAATTAGTGTCTATTATTGGGCGATTGATGATTATGACCGTGGCTTTAAAATGATGAATCAGGCGATTAAAATGCACGAAAAAACGGGCTTTGATGAAGGATTGGCTTGGAGTCATTATATTATGGGAAATTCTTACATGAACCTCAAAGACCTTGATACAGCATATTTTCATCTGAATATTGCCGAAAAACTGTTTGATAAAGTGGGCGATTTGGGCGGAAAAAATGGTTGTATCAGCAGTTTGGGAAATATTTTGCAAGCAAAAGGCGATTACGAATTGGCACTTGTTCAGCACCAAAAAAGTTTGGAACTTGCTCAAAATGAGCAATTTAAAAATTTTGAAGCCCGCGCTTTGAATGATTTGGGCGTTACTTACGAATCGCTCAATCAATATTCCAAAGCCTTAAATTATCTGATGAGGTCATTAAAAATTAGAGAATCAACTGAAAATCAGCAAGGTATCTCTACTTCGCAAACCAGCATAGGACGTGTTCTGATGCAAACAGGCGACTACAAAGATGCGCTCAAATTTTTGGAATTAGCCGAGCAGACTTGCCTGCGAATCGAAAGCAAAAACAAGCTCATGATGACGCATAAATTACGGGCAGATTTATACAAAAAAATGAATGAACCATGGAAGGCACTTGAACAATATGAAAAATTTTTGGACGTAAAAACCAAAATTATGGGCGAAGAAAACAGCGCATTACTCAAAAATATTCAGGCAAATTATAATATCGAAAAAGCAAATCAAGATGCTGAAATTGAACGACTTAAAAACATAGAACTTAAAAAAGCATACGAGCAAATTGCACTTCAGACCACCAAAATTATTGATTCGATAAAATATGCTAAACGTATTCAGGAGTCGGTCTTAACGCCTGTTTCTGAAATCAAAACACACTTTCGGGATTCCTTCGTTTTTTATAAACCTAAAGACATTGTTTCGGGCGATTTTTATTGGTTTGCACAACAAGAAGACCACCTCATTTTAGCGGCTGTGGATTGCACGGGACATGGTGTCCCTGGTGCATTTATGGTTGTATTGGCAAATGCTTTATTAAATGACATTGTAAACGAAAAAAATATTATATATCCCGCCCAAATTTTGAAAATTTTGGATGAAAAGGTACGTGAAGCCTTGCATCAAGAGCAAAACACTTCGAGCCGTGATGGTATGGACTTAGCGTTAATGGTGTTTCATCGAAAAACATCTGAAATTACATTTGCAGGGGCAAAAAATCCACTATATCGGGTCAAAAACGGAAAAATTGAACGGATTAAGGGTTCAAAATTTCCGATTGGTGGCTCGCTCATGAAAAAAGTTACAGAACGTCAGTACGAATCACATACGATTCGAGTTCAAGAAAATGAAATGTATTATATCGCTTCGGATGGTTTTGCTGACCAATTTGGGGGTTCAATGAATCGAAAATATATGGCAAAACGATTTCGACAATTTTTGTTTCAGATTTCGGATTTATCCTCCGAAAAACAACTTCAAGCTCTTGAAAATGAGTTTGAAGTATGGAAAGGAGATACCAAACAAACCGATGACATCTTAATCTTAGGCGTAAGGATTTAATTCAAATAGTAAGTTTTATAAAATTTCATTACAAATCAAAAAAAATATCAAAATTTTTAATTTTAACTTTCATAGTTTTGCAAAATAAATGGTAGTAAGTTCTTAATAAAAAGTTGTGAAAATCATTTAGAAAATAAACTCAATAAAACACACAAAAAACCATGAATATCAATACGATTTTAGTCGGACTGGACATGACAGAAACCGATGATACTGTGCTGCGTTATACGGCGTGGTTTACAGGTTTGGTACATCCAAAAAAAATATATTTTATACACGTTATTCCTGATTTAGAACAAGTTAAGTCGCCTGAAAATACGGCATCAGATGAATGGCTTGAATCGAAAATGAGCAAAAAAGTAAGTCAATATTTTCCCAATTATACTGATTATGAAGCCGAATTTATTGCCGATGATGGTGTAGTTTATGAGCGTATTTTGCATTGGGTAAAGGTCAAAAAAATAGAACTTCTTTTGTTAGGCAAAAAAACAGAACAAAAGAACAAGCCGGGCACATTGCCTTCCAAAATGGTTACGGAAATGCCTTGTTCATTACTTTTTGTAACAAATCGTTCGAGTTATCATCTTGATAATGTGATTGTTAGTTCTGATTTCTCGGATATTTCTGTTTTGGCGATGCAGTTTGCTGTTGATTTGGCAAGTGCGACTTCTTTCGTAAGTTTGTATTGTCAGTATGTGTATGATTTGCCTGTGGGTTATACGGCTTCTGGCAAGTCGGAAGCGGAATATGAGCAAATAATGTATCGGAATGCAAAAGAAAAATATTTTGAATTTATTGATAAAATTGACCAAAAAGGACTTCGCATTACACCTGTACTGACTTATGCAGAAGAGGAAAATGCGGCAGAACTTATTTATGAAAGTGCCGATGAGATTAATGCCGACTTGATTGTGGCGGGTGGGCGTGGGCGGACTTTTTTGGCGAATCTTTTGCTCAAAAGTTTTACAAAAGAACTATTTGAGCAAGACCAGCACGTTCCTTTATTGATTCTGAAATCAGCCATACAAATGGATTTTTCCGAGGCGGTTTCCAAATTATAAATTAAACATTCTTACGATTATGAAAACAATACTTGTGCCTGTTAATTTTTCTGAAGCCTCGCTCAAAGCGGTGGCGCAGGCAGTCCAAATTGCCGAAAAAATGCACGAAGTCGAAATTTTGTTGTTGCATGGCGTAACGAAAACTTCAACAGAAGTGCCTGAAATTGAGCAACAATTCAAAGAAATCAGCAATCAATATATGGATAGTTCGGTTCATTTTCGGACGCAAGTCATTGCCGAATTTTCACCCGAAAAAATTGCAGAAGTAACCGAACAAAATGATGAGATAGGCTTGGTTGTGATGGGAACGGAAGGCAAAAATCGAGCCAAAGGTTTTTGGGGTGATTCTAATACGGCTAAGGTGGAGGAATTATTGACTTGCCCACTGATGGTTGTGCCGAAGGAAGCCGAAAATCGACCGCTCCGAAAAATGGTTTATGCGCTTAGTTTTGACAAAGAAGACTTGGACGAAATTGACCGTGTGTTAAATTTTGCACAATTATTTAATGCACATTTGGAGTGTATTCGGATGGTGGATGAGCGTGATGAAAAAGATAGGCATTTGCTGGAAGTGCTGACCGAAGCCTATGACCTGCCTAAGTATCAAGGTAAAATCACGTTTAAGTCGTTGAGTCGTAAAAATTCTGCGAACGCACTTGAATCTTATGTATTTGATAATCAAATAGATATGACTGTACTTTTGACTCGGCAACGAAATTTTTGGGAAAAAAATTTTGGAAGTAGCCTGACCCAAAAACTCACGTTACACGCCAAAATACCGCTTTTGGTCTTGAACAAAGATGAATTGAAATAAGACCAATGTGGTATGGTTGGGCATTGAATCATAAAATTTTCAGGCTTTGCCAGCGCAATTTCCATGGCATAGGTCGGGGTTGTTTTATGCCATAGAAATTACTGATTATCAAGGAGTTAAAATTTAGATATTGAATTTTATGTATTTTTTTATCAATAAAAAACACAAAACATACGTAAGACATTTTTGTCGTTTGTCTGCTGATTTGTTTGCAATAATTTCATAAACCCAAACTGGGCGTAACGTAAAAGCCCTGTTATTATTGAATCTTTCATCATTTAAAAATACGGGGTTCATTATCAATTTTTTTGAGTAATGTACCTTTGTCCCCAATACTAAAATAAGTATGGGTAAAATGATGAAATCCACCAAAAAACGCCACGTTGATACGGTCATTATTTCGGATGTGCATCTGGGAACTTATGGCTGTCATGCCAAAGAATTGCACAATTACCTCAAAAGTATCAATCCTAAACGCCTGATTCTGAACGGAGATATTATTGATGTCTGGCAATTTAGCAAGCGTTATTTTCCGAAATCACACCTTAAAGTTGTCAAATATTTGATGAAGTTGATTGCTAAAGGCACGGAAATTTATTATGTAACAGGCAATCATGATGAGATGTTGCGCCGATTTGATGGCTTTAAATTAAGTAATTTTGAGTTGGTCAATAAGGTTATTATCGACCTTGAGGACGGACAAAAAGCATGGATTTTTCATGGTGATGTGTTCGATGTGTCGATGAAATATTCTAAGTGGCTGGCTAAATTGGGGTCTGTGGGATACGATACGCTTATTTTATTGAATCGGTTTGTTAATTTTGTTTCTGAACATATTTTTAAACAAGGAAAGTTATCTTTTTCTAAAAAAATTAAAGATAGCGTCAAAACTGCCGTCAAGTTTATTAACGATTTTGAAGTAACGGTAGCAGATATTGCCATTATGCACGGCTATGATTATGTCATTTGTGGACATATTCATGAACCTAAAATACGTGAAATTACAACCCCAGAAGGTGCGGTAAAGTACTTAAATAGCGGTGATTGGGTCGAAAATCTAACTGCGTTGGAGTATAATCACGGAAAATGGTCGATTTATTCTTATTTACAAGACCCTTTCCGTTGGCAGGATGAGGAGGATGAAAGCGAGGATATTTTGCTTGATGATAAGATAATTTTTAATAATTTGGTACATGACTTCAAACTCGAACAAATATGAAAATTTTATATGCCATTCAGGGTACGGGCAACGGACATTTGAGCCGTGCGCGAGATATTATCCCGTTACTTCAGAAAAAAGGCGACCTTGATATTTTGGTAAGTGGCACGCAGGCTGATGTTCAGTTGCCGTATTCGGTTGATTATCAGCTCAAAGGGCTGGGTTTTATCTTCGGAAAAACAGGCGGCATCGACCTGACGGAAACATTCAAAAGTGTAAAATTTCGGAAATTGTGGGAGGAAGTTCGGCAGTTTCCTATCAAACAGTATGACCTGATAATCAATGACTTCGAGCCGATTTCGGCATGGGCATCGCTCTGGCATCAGAAGCCCTGTGTGGCACTTAGTCATCAGTCGGCACTACTTTCGGATAAAGTTCCCAAGCCTGACCATCGGGATATTTTTAGTGATTTTGTTCTGCGAAAATACGCCCCTGCACAGCGCAATTATGGTTTTCATTTCAAAGATTTTGACCGAGATATTTACACGCCTATTATTCGCCAACAAATTCGAGAAGCTGATACCAGCCACAAAGGACATTATACGGTTTATTTGCCTGCTTTTGCCGACCAAAAATTAGTAAAACGATTCAAAAAAATTACGGATGTATCTTGGGAAATATTTTCTAAGCACACAAAAATTGCCTACGAAGACCATAATATTAAGGTCTTACCGATTGATAATCAGAAGTTTATTCATAGTATGGCGAGCAGTGAAGGCGTGATTTGTGGAGCTGGATTTGAAACGCCTGCCGAAGCACTTTATTTGCAAAAAAAGTTGTTGGTTATCCCGATGAAAAATCAGCATGAACAACACTATAACGCACAAGCACTCAAGGAGTTAGGTGTAAAAACGCTTAAAAATCTCAAGAAAAAACAAATTCCAATTATCGAAGATTGGATACAAAACGCTCAACCAATTCCAGTGGATTTTCCGGATATGACGCAAGATATTATCGACAAAGTTTTTGAGGATGACCACAAGATGTATGAATATGCTTCGGAATTTGAATTTTAACAAATATTTTTTTAAAATAAACCAAAAAATACTCGTGTTACGATTTGCTTCGTGGGACGAGTATTTTTTTTAGAATTGATAATAAACAACATATAATCAAGATATTATCAATAATTTTTGAGTGCCTGTATGAGTGCTTGATTTTCGGTTTGTGTCCCCACAGTAATTCGCAAACAGCCTTCGCAAAGCAATACTTTTGAGCGGTCTCGAATGATGATTTCTTGACGGACTAAATGCTCATAAATTCGGCGAGGCTCATGGACTTTAACTAATAAAAAATTGGCATCCGTAGGATATATTTTTTGTACAAAACCAAGATTATCTAATTCGGAACGAAGCCATTTTCGTTGTTCCAGAATCAGTTGAACCATCTCATTTTTCTTTGATTCGGACAAATGTTCGGCTACTGTTTGCTGTACGATTTGGCTAATATTATAAGGCAATTTGATTTTATTCAGTAGCCGAATAATCTCTTCGGATGCGAATGCCATGCCCAGTCGCAAGCCAGCCAGACCCCATGCTTTTGAAAAAGTTTGCAAAACGATTAAGTTTGGATATTGCGCTAATTGCTGTATCCAGCTTGGATTTTCAGAAAAATCAATATAGGCTTCATCGAGAATAATTATTCCCGTAAATTTTTCAATAATTTGTTGAATATCAGTTATTTGTAATGAATTTCCTGTCGGATTATTGGGCGAACAGAGAAAAATAATTTTGGTATTTTCATCCACTTTTGTCCAGATTTCGTCAAGTGCGATTTGATAATTTTCGGCACGCAGGGGTACTTCTCGTATTTCGGTACAGTTCGTTTCGGCACTGACTCGATACATTCCGTAAGTCGGGGGGAGGATGATAATGTTATCTTGATGTGGCTCACAAAAGATACGAAAAAGTAAATCAATCGCCTCATCACTTCCATTTCCTAAGAAAATATTTTCAGGTTTTATGGCTTTGATATGAGCGATTTTTTGTTTTAAATCTCGTTGATATGGGTCGGGGTATCGATTGTACTTTTCTAAGGTAACCGAACCGTATGGATTTTCGTTGGCATCCAAAAAAATATTGGCTGTCCCCGAAAATTCATCTCGTGCCGAAGAATAAGGCGTGAGCGTATGAATATACGTTCGCACTCGTGTATTTAAGTCAAAATCCATGATGTTAAACTGTTAGTTTTTAGTAAATTCATGAATAAATAAGAAAATATTTTTAGATGTAATATAAAGTCAATAAATCTCAATTATAATAAAAAAAAATGAAGTTATGATATTTAACTTTATTTTGTATATTATATTTATCAAACCGATATGACTATGATGTAAGTAATTGATAAATTTGAACTTAAAAACGTTAAATTAGAGCCAATTTTTTTCGATAGTTTCCTGAATTGCTTGTGTATCTATTTTGCATTCGCGATGTAATTCGGATATTTTACCCTGTTCAATAAATCGGTCAGGAATGCCCAAGCGAATAATTTTTTGGGTATATTGATGTTGAGTAGCAAACTCGGCAATCGCCCCCCCAAAACCACCAAAAATGGCAGCATCCTCGATTGTAATAATCTTAGAATAATGATAAAATATATCATGCAATAAATCGGTATCTAAAGGTTTTATAAATCGCATATCAAAGTGGGCTGGATGTATATTTTTTGGCTTCAATTTTTGGAGTGTATTTTGCACATAATTTCCGATATGTCCGACAGACAAAACGGCAATTTTTTGCCCCTTTGTGAGTTCTCTGCCTTTTCCAATTTGTAATGTTTCAAAAGGTTTTTTCCAATCGACTAACACGCCCTTTCCTCTGGGATACCGAATGCAAATTGCGCCGCTCAAATGGGTTTGAGAAGTGGGCAGTTGAGCGGTAAAAAGAATGTTCCGAAGTTCGACTTCATCCATGGGTGCAAAGAGCGTCATGTTGGGAATACAGCGCAAAAATGCAAGGTCAAAAGCCCCTTGATGCGTGGCACCATCTTCGCCCACCAAGCCCGCACGGTCAAAGCAAAAAATGACTTTCAGATTTTGTAAACAAACATCGTGAACGATCTGGTCATAAGCACGTTGTGCGAAAGTAGAATACAAATTACAAAAGGGCAAAAAACCTTGAGTCGCCAGTCCTGCGGCAAAAGTTACGGCGTGTTGTTCAGCGATTCCGACATCGAAAACTCGTTCGGGAAATTGCTGTTTCATCATGCGTAAAGAAGACCCCGAAAGCATCGCTGGCGTGATGCCGATAATCTTCAAATTTTGTTGGGCAAGTTCCGTTATGGTGTGTCCAAAAACATCCTGATATTTGGGTGGACTCGGTTTTTTATGTAGTTCATTTTTATTACGTTCGCCACTAATTTTATTGAAAGTACCGGGAGCGTGCCACGTAACTTGGTCTTCTTCAGCAACATCAAATCCACGTCCTTTTGTGGTGCGAATATGGACTAATTTTGCACCCGAAATATGTTTTAATTCGGATAGAATTTGAAGCAATTTTTGGAGGTCGTGTCCGTCAAAAATTCCGTAATACGGAATATTTAAATTCTTGAAAAAGTTATATTTTTGATTTTCCGAATCTTGATGAAATGTATTGTGCAATGCCCCGACATTAGGGTCAATAGACATTCCATTATCATTCAAAATAATTAGGATATTGGTTTGGTTGGTGGGGGCTGTTCCCAGATTATTTAGTGCTTCAAATGCCATGCCTGCGGTCATTGCTCCATCACCAATAACGGCAATATGCTGACGTGTGTAATTTTTTTGTAAGAAAGAAGCCATTGCCATGCCCATAATCGCGGAAATTGAGGTAGAAGAATGTCCCGTACCAAAGCTATCAAACGCACTTTCAGCCCGATTTGGGAAGCCCGCTAAGCCTTTATATTTGCGATTCAGGTGAAAGTTGGTGCGTCTGCCTGTCAGAATTTTGTGTCCGTATGCTTGATGTCCTACATCCCAAACTATCTGGTCATCAGGGAGTTGGAATAAATAATGCAAAGCGACAGTCAGTTCGACTACGCCCAAACTTGCGCCCAGATGTCCGCCGTGTTCGGCAACAATATCAATAATAAATTGGCGCAATTCGGTGCAAACTTGGGGCAATTTATCGGGCGATAGTTTTTGTAAATCGGCGGGTTGATGAATTTGAGGTAATAGTAAATCGGTATTTACGTTCATTTTTTTCAGATAAATTACACATGAAATGATTGATTTTCAAAATCATAAAAAGATTAGCTGGCACAAAATAAATCGTATCAAGGTTATGATTTAAAATCTTGAAAATCAGTATTTTAGACATAATTCATGTTTGATACCGCAGTAATTGGGTTATTTTATTGTAATATCGTTCTGGCAATATAATGAGCCTGCACGACTTCGGCATCATTAATTTCTTGGTGAACTTCCTGAATTAAATCTTTCATTTGTTCTTCGGGAATTGCAAAATACTCGAATGTGTGATAAAATAGAGTAGCATTCGTTTCTAATTCATCAGTAATGATAATGTCGCTTCCTGCTTTTTTGAGTTCTGCTCGTTGGGCAATGCGTTGATTACGAACGATTATCTGCACCTTTGGGTTCTTTTGCTTGATGATGGAGGCAATTCCTTTGGTCATCTCAATATCCTTAATTGTGATAACGACGATTTTGGCTTCCGAGGCGTGTGCTTGATGTAAGATTTCTTCGTTCATGGCATCTCCAAATAATAAATGAGAAAAATGAGGGCTATCTCTGGGAATGCGTCTGGGGTCTATTTCGATAATTAAATAGGGAAGCTGGGCAAGTTGCGCTCCTCGTGCAAGTGTTCTGCCATTGAGTCCACCGCCAATAATCAATAAATGGTCTTTGAATTGCTTGCCCACTTTGGCTTGTTGCAAAAATGACGGAATTTTAAGGTATTTGGTCATCCATTTTTGGGTAATTTTAGGTTTTGGAACTTTATAAATCAGGAAATAAGCGATTTTTTTAGAATTAATAATGAGCAAAGGAGCGCAAGCCATAGTCAAGACAGAAGTTGCCAAAAAATATTGATATAGTTCAATGGGCATGAGTCCCATTTCCGTTCCTGAACGAGAAAGTACGAAAGCAAACTCTCCAATCTGACAAATTGACAGAGCCACATAAATCGCTGTTTTGGCAGGAACGCCTAAGGCTTTTGCTGCCCAGAATGCCAGAAAAGCCTGAATGGCGATGCTTATAATAGTTAAGTATAAAATTTCTAACAAATTGTAATAGACAAAATTTAAGTCCAGAAGCATTCCAATAGAAATAAAGAAGATACTGGTAAAGAGTTCTTTGAAAGGCAAAATATAGCCCGTAGCATGATGCGAATATTCGGATTCGGAAAGCATTAAGCCTGCCAAAAATGCGCCTAAAGCCAACGATAAGCCTGCCAAAGAAGTCAAATAAGCTATCGAAAAACAAATCACGACAACCGTAGAAATAAATAATTCGGTGCTACGGGTTTCAGCAACAATCTTGAGGATACGCCCAATCACAAATCGGGAGGTTAAATACAAAAATACGCCCACTGCCGTCAGTTTGACTAACAGCATCCCCACTTCGGTCAGGATGTCATCCGAAAGTCCAGCCAGAATCGGCATCGACAGCATCATCGGGACAACAGCAATATCCTGAAAAATCAGAATTGCCAGCACAATTTGACCATGAGGCGAACCCATTTCACCGCGCATTTGCAATAATTTCAGGACAATAGCCGTACTGCTCAGTGTACACATAAATCCATAAAAAATCGCTACTGGCAGATATTCATAACTCCAGTAAGTAATTGCCGCAAAAACCGTTGTGGTTAGGATTAACTGCAATGAACCCGCCACAAAAGCCGCCTTACGGATACGCAATAAACTCGGAATTGAAAATTCCATTCCAATCGTAAAAAGTAATAGAATTACACCAATTTCTGCCAAAAAATCAATATCTTCCTGTGCAGGCACTAAATTTAATAAATATGGACCTGATATTACGCCAGCTACCAAAAAGCCAACAATACTGGGCAGTTTGAGGCGATGCAAAATCAAAATCACTGGAATCGCCAAAGCTAATAGCGTGATGACTTCAGTCAGGATAGGAATTGATGTTAATAAAACCATGCTTGTAGATATTATTTTCGTTGATAGTATTGTTTTTTTGATATAGTATTACAATGTAAAACAGAATGCAATTTGGAGGCAATTGCTTTGATTTTGAGTGGACAGTTATTTTTTTGTCAGGCTCAAAAATCCATTTCCTTGATTAAGTTCAGTATCTTTTGATTGCTTTCATTTCCGATTTTTTTAAATGTTTTAGGTATGTATTTGAAAATATTGGATGTAACGCTTTCCCTTTAACACCAATCATGTGATTTGGTTTTAGACTTGTTTTTATGAAGTAAGATGACTAAAAACGGAAAATACTGGAAATCAAAAGTATAAATTTTTATGAACATTACTTTGTTGTTCTGACTAAAATTTATGCGCTGGTAGAAACTGACGACCAAAAAAATAGCGTATTTTCAATACCATCAGCGTTGAAAAATTAGGGGGCTTAGAACAGGGAAAAAGTTTTTTTGAAGAAAAATTTGCATTTCTCAAAAATCCATTTGTACCTTTGTAACATCAATAACGAGAAAGTTCCTATCTGAATTTATCGTTGTTTTTATTGAGAATGAGGCGAGAGAACAGGCTCTGCGACCCTCTGACAACCTCAGCGAATGTCTGAAAGGTGTTAATTCCTGCCCAAAATAAGTTTTAGGGAAAAATAAACTCAACATCATCATGAAAATTATTCATTCTGCTGCAAGTTCGTTTTTTATGCCAGACTTTTGGCAATTCATTTCTGATTCATCATTTTCGATGATTCCACGCACGTATATTTTTACCATGACAAGTTGTCGCTGTTGTTCATGACATTTTTCGATTTCTGAAAATTTCTGGCTTCAAGCATTGTTTGGGATTTTTGGAAATAGATTTACAAAGTGTTTCTTTGACATTATCCTGAATAATGGATGTAAACAGTACACGAAATTACTTAAAATTTCTTATTTAAATACTATTTTATCTTAAAAAACTGATAAAAATGACTGCTACATTGAATATAAACGGATTTAATTTGTTTCCAAAAGTCTATATCCTTCACGAAAATTCGGAATGGATTGCACCGCTTGCCGAACAGTTAGAGTTGGCTGGCGTGCCTTACGAAGAGTGGTTTATCCACGAAAAAAGCTGGGACTTCTCGGCTGTCCCACCACAGGGCATATTTTTTAGTCGCATGAGTGCCTCCGCACACACACGAGGGCACCGATTTTCGGCTGAATTTACCGACCAAATTTTGTCATGGCTCGAAATGCACGGGCGAAAAGTGATTAATGGAACACGGGCTTTGTCCTTGGAAATGAGCAAGTTAAAGCAGTCATTTGCGCTTCAACAATTTGATTTGCAAACGCCTCGCACTTTGGCGGGCAATAGCAAAAAAGTCCTGCTCAAATTGGCAGAACAATTCGAGGGGATTCCTTTTATTTTTAAGCCCAATCGGGGCGGTAAAGGTACTGGTGTTCAGTTATTTACCTCTCAGGAAACTTTTGCACAATATCTGGAAAATTACCAAGCGGTTTCATCTCCTGATGGCATTAATTTGTTGCAAGAATATATCCGACCGGCTGACGGGCGCATTGTGCGTATGGAATTTATTGACGGAAAATTTTATTATGCGGTCAGTGTGGATGCTTCGGCAGGCTTTGAATTATGCCCTGCGGATGCGTGTCATCAACCGACTTTTGAGGGTGGTTTTTGTGTAACG
>CAZNYR010000055.1:17127-26022 GCA_964577275.1 uncultured Cytophagales bacterium
ACGGACGGAAATTCGTCTAAATTCCAAATCATCAAAAATTATAAAGATACTGATATTGAGCTACTTGAGATTTTTTTGGAGGTGCAAGGCGTAAAGGTAGGTTCGATTGAATATCTGGTAGCAGAGGATGGCGAAAAATATATTTATGACGTGAATACGAATACGAATTATAATCGTGGCGCAGAGCAAAAACACGGTGCAGTGAATGGATTGCGTGCTGTGGCTGAATTTTTGGGGCAAGAATTGACGATTTTCAGAGGCGTACAGCAAAAAAAATATGCCCACACGATGTAAGTTTTTTTTGAAAAAATACGATTTTAGGAGTATAATGCCTTCTCAAAAACGATGGATTTGGGAAGGCATATTTTTTTAACATTTTTGACCTACGAAAAATCTTATTTCTCTCACATTCGTTATGCAAAAAGAACTAAAAAAATGTTTTTGACCGTTAAAAAGGCAAATACATCACACTAATCGCATACGACGAATGATACTTTTCACAACTTGGAACTCGAATTATGTCCTTGAAACGGTTAATTCTTTTAATTTATTAGTGATTACATCCTGTTTGTTATCCTCCTTCATTACAGCAAATTTATTGATTCCCGAAATTATTAAAATCACACACAACTACGACCTGCATGATTCGCCCGATGGATACCGCAAAGTCCATGTACATCGGATTCCTACGTTTGGCGGGATGGCGATTTTTATTGGTTTTGCGCTCTCGACATTGGTCTGGGCGATTTCGGTACAGGCACACATCCAATATTTGATAAGTTCGATTTTGGTGAT
Source organism: uncultured Cytophagales bacterium (assembly GCA_964577275.1). Classification (GTDB taxonomy): domain Bacteria; phylum Bacteroidota; class Bacteroidia; order Cytophagales; family Thermoflexibacteraceae; genus UBA2561. Next base: position 17,923 of record CAZNYR010000055.1, read on the forward strand.
TGTGGTGGTCGGAATGCGGGATGATTTTTTGCCACTTTCGGTCAAATATAAATTGTTAGGACAGTTTATTGCCTCGTTTTTTATTATGTATTTCGGGGAGATTCGGTTTGTGTCTTTGCATGGCTTTTTGGGTATTTACGACCTGCCGATTATCTGGAGTTATGCCGTTTCTTTATTCACGATTATCGTGATAACCAATGCGTTCAATCTGATTGATGGTATTAATGGTTTGGCGGGCAGCCTTGCCGTATTGGTATTTTCGGGGTACGGCGTTTGGTTTTATTTTCATAACAATCAGATTATGACGGTGGTTTGTTTTAGTCTGATTGGTGCGGTCTTGAGTTTTTTGCGCTATAACTTTAAGAATCAGATATTTATGGGCGATACGGGCGCACTTTTGCTGGGATTTTTGGCATCGGCGACAACGATTATTTTTATCAACGAAAATGCCCTGAAAGTACCTTATCAGACCTTTAGTTTTTCCAATCCCGTTACGGTGGCTTCTTGCGTATTGGTGTATCCTTTGTTCGATACGATACGCGTTTTTATTCTTAGGATTATCCAAAAACGTTCGCCTTTTTCGCCTGACAGAAATCACATTCATCATTTGTTATTAGAACTTGGTTTTTCGCACTCACAGGCAACAGGCGTGATTTGTACCGTAAATTTTGTTTTCATTGTGTTGGCAATTTTTTCGGATAATTTTGCCAGTGATAATTACATGATTCCGATTATCGTGGGGCTTGCATGGATTTTGAGTTTACTACTAAAAAAAATAGTATTGATTCAACACCAACAGGCATTACGGAAGCCCAAAAATAACATAAAAACGATGTCTAAACATATTTAAACGTGGTTTTATAAGTTTGAGGAAGATATGAATCATGATTGATTCAATGAATAATTGAAATGATTGAAGCACATTTTTTTAACATTCCTATTTTGTAATTGGTCAATTTTTGCGTAAAAAGATAGATTTTAACTTTTTTTTGTCTTGAATGGGTAATGTTTGAGTTTTTATCTTTTTGTCAAAAAATAAAAACGGTTTTGATTTTTTTATTCAATAAAAAAGTATTAAAATTGCATAAACATTACGTAAAGTTGGTTCATTATTAGTTCTTTCAAGGCATAGAGTTATGACTCAAATCAAAATATTACAATTTTTCGACAGAAAAAAGGAGCGTATCAAATACGTGGACTTTCGTGGCGATAACTAACACAAAATCAGGGTAAACCGTTAAAAGAATGGCTAAATTAAAAAATATCATTAAACAACTATCGGACAAAGACTATCATGCCATCCATGACAGTCTGATTGATAGCAGTGCCGATAAATCAGCTTATTTGCTCAAGGCAATTCGGGAAAAGCATCTTTCGGATAATAAAGTGATGAACGAATTAGGCGTAAATAATAATGCGTATTATACGTTGCGTTCTCGTCTGAACCAAAAAATTGAAGAATATTTGCTTCAACAAATGGAAAGTCCACGCACGGATTTGCTTAAAAAGGTCGCAAATATTAATGAAATTATATTCACTAAAAAGCGGGCGATTACCGTAGCGACACTCCAGAAATTGGAAAAAGAACTCATTGATTATGACCTTTCTAACGAACTGACTATCGTCTATAAAACGCTCAAAAAATTGCACGTCAATTCGCCTGACCATTTTCAGTATTCGCAAGCCTACAACAAGCACGTTGCCTATACACTTGCCATCGACAAGGCGGAGGATATGCTGGCGGATTATTTCAAAAAATTTGGGACGTATTCCTTGACGGGCGAGGAGCGCGACCGCTTCGAGCTGATTGTGATTCATCGAGAAATGAACAATACGTGCCGCTTGTATAATTCGCATCGGTTGTATGTGTATCAGTCTTGTGTCAATATTTTCCATCGGTTATTTGTGATGCAAGAAGACGACTATGACCCTGATAGTGAGCCGATTGAGGATATTTTGGAACAAGTCGAAACGACATTTAATACCTATAAGTTGGATTCGGTGTATTATCATTTGCGAGTCGTTTTTGAGTTCCTGAAGCACGAATATTACAATCATTATCGGGTTTATAAAAAGGCAGAAAAATATTACGAAGATGTCAATGAAAATATTTCGATACTGATTTCTAATTATGGTTTATATACATTTCCATCGCAATTTTTGATTACGAAAGTTCATCGTTGCTTGCGTATGGGTGCAGAAAAGCAAATGTATGAAGAAAACGAAGAACTGTTTTTTGAGCATGAAATCAATGAAGATGATATTCCCGGTTATGTAGTTTATATCATGTATCGTAGTTTATCTTGTTATTATGCAGGCAAATACGATGAGGCTGCGAAATGGGCAAATGGTTTGTTAAATACATTAAGCATGAAACGGTATCCCTTTGCTACCATCGAAATCAAGGCAGTTTTGGCGTTGCAATATTGCTTAATGCGCGAAATGGATTTGTTCAATCAGTTGGTAAGCAGTATTCAACGACAAATCCGAATTTTGGGCAAACACAACTGCGAACACATCGTAACATTCATCAAAATTTTGAAAACAGCGACCAGCGAAGTCAAACGAGATAAAGGCACAAAAATCAAAAATATTTTGTATCGTGCGGATAATTCACGGCGCAAATTATTTTCGCCTACTTCGTGGATTCGGGTGGATGAGGAATTGATTGATAAAATTGTGTTCAATTATCGTGCTGAAGTCCTGAAGCAACAACGGTAAATCCAAAATGATTTGATTAGCATAGATTTTATGTATATTGTTAGATGATGGGTTATATCCAAAAAAACGCCTTTGATGAAAGTCAAAGGCATTTTTTTTGTAGAAAAAATAATTAGACATTATATTTTTAACAGATGAAAATGTTTTCATATATTTGTACCGAAACAAAAAATTCAGTCTAATTTATCAACACAAAAAATTATAATTAACAGAAAATTATGGGTTTAGCAAAATTTTTACCGATTTTGAGTTGGCTTCCGACCTACAAACAAGCGTATCTCAAGGGCGATATTTCGGCAGGATTGACGGTCGGAATTATGTTGATTCCGCAGGGCATGGCGTATGCGATTATTGCGGGACTCCCGCCAGTTTATGGATTGTATGCCTCGATGGTGCCACAAATTATTTATGCTTTTTTGGGAACATCTCGACAGCTGGCAGTCGGACCTGTGGCGATGGATTCGCTTTTGGTGGCGGCGGGCGTTTCGATGTTTGCACAAGGTGGAACGCAGGAATATATTTTATTAGCAGTGCTAATTGCTTTAATGATGGGCGTGATGCAGTTGGCTTTGGGAATTTTTCGATTAGGTTTTTTAGTTAATTTTTTATCCCGTCCCGTGATAAGTGGATTTACTTCGGCAGCGGCATTGATTATCGGTTTAAATCAACTTAAACACCTGACAGGCACGGACTTACCTCGAAGTAGTCAAATACATGAACTAATATATCACGCCGTCATGGGCATCGGAGATACGCATTGGATAACGTTTGGTATTGGTTTGGGCGGAATTGTGATTATTCAATTTATCAAAACGTTAAATAAAAGATACCAAAAATCTATTCCTGCGGCGTTGGTGGTGGTAGTTTTCGGGATTTTGGTCGTGATGGGTTTTGGATTGGAAACGCAAGGCGTAAAAATCGTTCGTGAAATCCCAGATGGCTTGCCCAGTTTTGTTTTGCCCACCGTAAGCATGGAGCGCATCACAAATTTGATGCCGATTGCTGCTACGATTGCGCTGATTGCTTTCATGGAGTCGATTGCGGTGGCGAAGGCAGTGCAAACCAAACACAAAAATTATGAATTGGACTCCAATCAGGAATTAATCGCCTTGGGTGCATCAAATATTATGGGTTCATTTTTTCAATGTTATCCCACCACGGGTGGTTTTTCGCGCACGGCAGTCAATGACCAAGCTGGCGCAAAAACAGGCGTAGCTGCCCTGATAAGTGCTTTTTTGATTGGATTAACCTTATTATTTTTAACGCCCTTGTTTTATTCATTGCCCAAAGCCGTGTTGGCTTCCATTATTTTGGTGGCGGTTTTTGGGCTAATTGATGTCGATTATCCCCAATTTTTATGGAAAAACAAACGAGATGAGTTTTGGATGCTTTTGGTTACTTTCATCGTAACGCTGACCGTAGGCATCCGTGAAGGGGTTTTTGTGGGCGTAGGACTCTCGCTGGCGGTGGTTATTTATCGAAGCACGCGCCCGCACGTAGCCGAATTGGGACAATTTGAAGATACACAAGAATACCGAAATATCCATCGGTTTGAGAATTTGAGAGAACGAACTGACGTGCTGATTTTGCGGTATGATGCACAATTATATTTTGCCAATGCCAATCATTTCAGGGAAACTATCAAAAAGGCGGTCGAACGAAAAGCACAGACAAAGTTGCTGATTCTCAATGCCGAAAGTATTCATTCCATAGATTCCACAGGCATGGCGACCTTGCGAGAAGTCGTTACGGATTTGCGTGCCAATCAAATGGAGATTTATCTGACAGGGGTCATCGGACCTGTGCGTGATGTGCTTTATAAAACAGGGCTCATGCAAGAAATCAAAGAGGAAAATTTTTTCTTAGATATTCCGTATGCGTTGGAATTTTATGATGCCAAAGATACTGGTAATCAGGTTGATACACAAAAATATGCCACTCAGAGTTTTCATCGAATTAAACTTGCCAAGTTTTAAAAACTTGGCAAGTTTGAAGTTTTATAGGATTAATTCTTGAACACAATAAAAAGAAGCTGTTTCTGAACACAACAAAAAAGGCTATTTCTAAACCTGCCAAATCGAAAATCTCCCTTCAAATTTCAATTTATGCCTTAAAGTCAGACTACTTTTTATGAAAAATAAAACTTTAAATCAAGAATAGGCTAAAATGTTAGCATAAAAATATTTGGCATGACAAATATGTTTGATGTATTATTCCAAGAAACAAGCATAAAAAGGACGTGAATAATGCGAAAGACTTAGTGTAACTTTTAGCCAAAGTTATATACAAATTTGACTTTAGTAATGAACTACTTTACGTAAACCACACGAAAAAGTTATTTTAGTTTTTATTATTAATTTAAAAACAAACAAACAAATTATTTTGAAATATTTTGAAATATAAAATGTTGATTATGAGTAATTTATAATAAAAAATAATAATATTTAAATAAACACAATAGACTTATTTATTTGATTTTTATAATGTACTAATTATATATAATTGTTAAAATATGTTAAATAAAGAAGGGTAAATTTTGATAATTCAAAAAAAGAATATTAGGTTTGCGATATGTTTCATACGTAAGGGTATATGAATTATACGAGAATATACTTTACCTTAATCTACTTCTAACACTAAACTAACACACAAATGACAAGTTTTAAGACAAAACTGTATGGTTTTGGCATAGGGATTTCTATGCTTACAAGTGCGCCCGCATTGGCGCAAGATACGCATGACCACGATGCGCCTGGTCATCAACATACCCGCAACTGCCACACGATGCACAATCTGGAACGGCTCATCAAAAAAGACCCCGATGCGGAAAAACGAATGCGAAACATCGAAAAATTTACGCAAAACTACGTACAGCAAAAGGGCAAAAATCGACGCATCGAAGCTACGGTTTATACGATTCCTGTGGTGGTTCATGTGCTTTATAATAATTCGACCGAAAACATCAGCGAAGCACAAATTCAGTCCCAGATTGATGTACTGAACGCCGATTTCCGAAAATTGAATAGCGATGCAGGGCTTGTGCCTTCAGAATTTGCGCCTGTGGCAGCCGATACCGAAATTCAGTTTATATTAGCAACTACCGACCCCAACGGAAATCCGACCACAGGCATTACTCGTACCTCGACTTCGGTCAGTTCGTTTTCGACTAATGATGCGATGAAGTTTTCGGCACAAGGTGGCAAAAATGCTTGGGATACCCAAAAATATTTGAATATGTGGGTTTGCGATTTGGGTGGTGGAATTTTGGGATATGCTCAATTTCCGGGAAGTGGCTCGGCAGCAACGGATGGGGTGGTGATGGGTTATAAATATTTTGGCACCACGGGAGCGGCTACTGCGCCCTTCGATGGCGGACGAACCACCACGCACGAAGTAGGACATTGGCTGAACTTACGGCACATCTGGGGCGATGGAAATTGTAGCCAAGATGATTTTGTAAATGATACACCAACAGCAGGCGCACCGAATTATAATTGCCCTTCTTTTCCCTCAAAATCATGTACAAATAACGGGGGTTTTACCAGCGATATGTTCATGAATTACATGGATTATGTTGATGATAATTGTATGCATATGTTTACCGCAGGACAAAAAGAGCGAATGCGTGCGGTTTTAGCACCCGGCGGATTTCGAGAAGCCTTAGTAGGTGGTGGCTCTACGACACCGCCAGACCCAATTTATTGTGTATCAAAGGGAAATGATAGTTCTTATGAATGGATTGCAGGCGTGGTTGTGGGTTCGCTCAATTCGACAAGTGGCAATGATGGCGGTTATTCGGATAAAACTTCGACTTCGGTAGATTTGGCAAAAGGCAGTGCTTATGCCGTTGCCTTGACTCCTGGGTATGCCAGTCAGACTTATAATGAATATTGGAAAATTTGGATTGACTTTAATGGCGATAACGATTTTGAGGATGCAGGCGAATTGGTTTTTGACGCAGGTTCTTTGAGTAGTACCACCGTAAATGGAAATATTACAATTCCTGCAAGCGCAACCACAGGCACAACTCGAATGCGAGTTTCGATGAAGTACAATGCGGCTCAAACTTCTTGCGAGGCATTTTCTTATGGCGAAGTCGAGGATTACACCGTAAATATCACAGGTTCAGGCTCTACGCCTTCATGCAATACGCCCACAGGATTGATTTCTTCAGCAATTACAGCTTCTTCATTTACCCTTTCTTGGGGTGCGGTTAGTGGTGCATCAGGCTATGAAGCTCGGGTTCGAGTTGCTGGCGGTACATGGAGTACATTCAACAGTACGGCAACTTCACTGAATCTGACTGGCGCAAGTGCTTCCACCATGTATGAGTGTCAAGTACGTACTACGTGTTCAGGCACAAGCAGTGCTTATTCGTCAAGCCTTTCAGTAACAACCTCTGCCGTAGTCGCTCCTACGTATTGCGCTTCGCAAGGCAATAGCACTTCGGATGAGTGGATTCAGCGAGTTCAAGTAGGTTCGATTGATAATAATTCGGGGAATAATGGTGGTTATGCCGATTTTACAAACCTTCAAACTGCATTAAGTAAAGGAAGCACTTATAATATTACGATTACGCCAGCTTGGGCAGCACGAAGCTATCGAGAGGCTTATGCCGTTTGGATTGACTATAATCAAGATGGCGATTTTGCCGATGCGGGCGAAACGGTTTATACCCGCTCACGAACAACATCCTCATCTGTAACAGGTTCATTTACAGTATCTTCGGTGGCTCTGAATGGTGCAACTCGAATGCGAGTGGCAATGAAGTATAATGCCAACCCAACTTCGTGTGAAACGTTTTCTTACGGCGAAGTTGAAGATTACACCATCAATATTATTAATGCCAGTGCCAAGGCTGTCCATACTGCGCCAACCGCACACCATATCACGACTCAACACTCGGCAAATGCACGTGGTAAAGGCTTGAAAGACATGGACTTTCCATTCGTGGCATATCCTAATCCAGTGATGCAAGAATTAAATATTCGATTGGGTTATTTTGATGTTGATTCTGAAATCAAAATATATAACTTGATGGGCAAGCAACTCATGAACAAAATGATGGTTGCGCCACAAACTTCGCTTGATGTTTCTGGATTACCGAAGGGAATGTATATCCTGAGCATCCGAAATGGTCGAGAAACTGAAACCTTGAAGTTTATAAAACAATAACCCTCATAAATTAACTTTAAAAGTAAGAAAACATCTGATTTCGTGAGAAATTAGGTGTTTTTTTATGCAAAATCAAAACGCTGATGAAATTATTCAAAAATTATTGGGTTTTGGTGTTAATCATTTTGTTTTTTGCCTGCAAAAATGAAGATGCGCCCAACCCCCAAATTCCGTGCGAAACATCGGTCGCCACGGTAACCGATG
>CAZNYR010000055.1:26032-26283 GCA_964577275.1 uncultured Cytophagales bacterium
TGCCGAAAAAATTATTGTCGGAGAGTGGCAATGGCTGGAATCTCGGATACAGGGCAGGGCAGGGGAAACAATTTTAACTCCCAGTTCCGAAAATGAAACCCGCGCATTTGTGTTTTTGGAAAATAAAACGGTGCGGGAATTGCTAAATAACGAAGTCAAAACCGAAGCAAGCTACCAAATTTCAACCTCCTCGAACACACAACAAGGCGCATTAGAAATTACATGGATAACTGATAATCAAGAGTTTAAAT
>CAZNYR010000056.1:0-3931 GCA_964577275.1 uncultured Cytophagales bacterium
TATTATTTTGGTTTTGACCGCCAGTTTGGGCAATAGTATCTTTAATCCGCAAAGCCGAATCGGGACAGCAGTCATGCCTTTCATTTTTATTTTTGTGATTTTTATGATTGACAAAAATAATTGGGACAAAAAATATTTATGGATTTTAGGGGCGATTGGTGTGCTTGCCTCCAAATTTTGGATGCCCATTGGCAATATGCTCGAAATTGTGTATCAAAACGGGCAGGCGGTGGGGTCGCAAAAAGGCGAAGGCTGGGACGCTTTTTTTATGCAATTCGGAATTCAAATGCCCCCAACATGGTATGTGATTTACTTGATTATTTTTCTGTTGATAGCGGGTTGGTTGATTTATGAGCGCAAAACATTACTTCATATTTTGCCTAAGTCGCCAGCCAATAATCAAAAATCCGGATCATTAAACAAAAAAACATCCACACGCAAAAAATCCTAATGATGTCCATCAAATATTCTTTCGTAGTTCCTGCTTATAACGAGGAGGAAAATGCGCCCGTTTTGTATGCCAAAATTATCCAACTGATGGAAAATATCAAGGGCGATTGGGAATTAATATACGTCAATGATGGAAGTCGGGATAATACCTTAGAAGTTTTGAAAGAATTGGCACAGAAGGATAAGCGAGTCAAATACATTGATTTGAGCCGAAATTTTGGGCATCAAGCCGCCTTAACCGCAGGCTTGGACTCTTCTAAAGGCTTGGCTATCATATCGTTAGATTGCGATTTACAAGACCCGCCCGAACTCATTGCCGAGATGATTCAGAAATGGCAACAAGGCTATGATGTCGTGTACGCTCGCAGACGAAAACGCAAGGATAATTTCCTGAAAAAATATACCGCCATTTGGTATTACAAATTATTAGACCGATTTGCCGAAATCAAAATCCCTCGAAATGTGGGCGATTTTCGGTTGGTCGATAGAAAAGTACAAGATTATCTGACCCAAATGAAGGAAAAAGCCATTTATTTGCGTGGAATGGTGGCTTGGCTGGGCTTCAAATCGACTTTTGTCGAGTTTGACCGCCCCGAACGAGAACACGGCGTTCCCGGTTATACATGGGAAAAATCCATTCGGCTGGCAATGGATGGAATGTTGAGTTTTTCATTATTTCCCCTCAAATTAGGGTTTGTCTTAGGATTTGCCACCATTTTTATTGGGTTTATTTTTCTAATTTATATGATTTTTGACACTTTTATTAATAATGCTTACTATGAACTCATCAAATGGCTTTCGGTCGCTATTTTTATGGCGATGGGTTTACAGTTCATTTTTATGTGGCTCTTGGGTGAATATATAGGGCGTATTTATGAGGATACCAAACGCCGTCCGATTTATGTAATTAACGAAAAAGTAAATTTTGATGAAAATATTAATGCTTAATACCGAATACCCGCCTTTGGGTGGAGGACAGGCAACTGCAAATTATTTTATTTATCAAGCCTTACAAAAATATGCTGATTTACAAGTAGATATTGTTACGGCATCGACCCATAAATTTCATACTGAAACTTCCAAAATTGGGACAATTTATTATTTGAATATTGGTAAAAAAAACCAAAATTTACAAACTCAAAGTATTTCTGATTTAATTCGGTATTCGATAAAATCATTATTCAAGGCTTTTTCGCTCAGAAAAAATAATTACGATTTGGTGGTAGCATGGACAGGCGTGCCTGCGGGTTTTTTAGCCCTGATATATCGCATATTGTTGGGAATTCCTTACATTGTTTTACTACGAGGTGCGGATGTGCCTTTTCACGAAAAAAAGTGGAAAAAATTAGATAAATGGATATTTTCGTGGTTAAGCCCGATAATCTGGAAAAATGCCAAAGGAGTCGTTGCTAATTCCGATAAATTACGAGAAACCGCCTTACAGAGTAATCCCAAACAAAAAATTGATATTATTTATAACGGCATTGATATAGAAAAATTTTATCCTGTTGTAGATAAATTACAAGCTAAACCCCTGAAAATCATTACTGTTGGAAGATTAAGCGAAATCAAAGGGCAGCGTTATTTGATTCAAGCCCTACAAAATACCGAAGCTGAACTTTATCTCATTGGAGATGGCGATTTGAGGGAAGAATTAGAGAATTTAGCAAAAAACTTACACGTATCGGTACATTTTTTGGGCTTTGTTCCCAGTGATGAAATTCCTGTCTATTTGTGTCAATCTCATATTTTTGCCCTGCCTTCCCTGAACGAAGGCATGAGCAATTCGCTTTTGGAGGCGATGGCATCCGGTTTGCCTGTCATTGTTACGGATGTCGGTGGGACAAAAGAACTTTTGCAAGATAATGGAATATTGGTCGAAAAAGAATCGGCAGAGGCGATTCGGCAGGCAATTCAATATTATTTGGATAATCCGGAACTGATGCAAAAACATGGCGAAAATTCCCGAAAAATTACCGAAAATATGAGCTGGGAAACTAAAACAAAAGAATTTTATGACTATTTCGCAAAAAAATAGGCGACTTTGTTGCCAAGTGTTCTAAAAATACTCTGCGAAGTTGCCTCCTGCGCTACGACATTTTTTTTGAGGATTACGATAAAAATGTTAAATTTGTCTGATTTGCTATTTAATACATTTATTGAACTACTCAAAAAATGCGCCTCATAGAAACCATCAAAATCGAAAATCGAACGCCAAAAAATCTTGATTTTCATATTGACCGCATGAATTATGCACGCTTCAAATTGTTGGGGTCTGCCTTAAAAATCGAACTCAAAAAACATCTACAACTGCCTGATAATCTGACAAATGACGTATATAAATGTCGAATTACGTATGGCTTTAAGATTCGTAAAATTGAATTTAGTCCTTACCAATCCCAGCCTGTTCAATCCCTAAAAATTGTGCGTGCTGATGATTTGGAGTATGCCTTCAAATACGAAAATCGGACGGCATTACAAGAACTTACCGAGCAAAAAGGCGAATGTGATGACATTTTGATTATCAAAAATGGACAAGTAACGGATGCTTCGTATGCAAATGTGGTGTTTTGGGACGGAACGGATTGGATTACGCCCCGAAAACCGCTTCTCGAAGGCACTCAACGGGCATTATTGCTGATGAAAAAACAAATTGTGAGCCGAGAAATTAAAGTTTCCGAATTGCAAAATTATGAAAGTTGCAAAATAATTAATGCCATGCTGGAATTTGATGCGCCTGCTTTTCCCATCAAAAATATTCTGGCTTAGAAGTGCGTTAAATTATTGATTATCAATTCATGATTTGGTCATGGATAAAATTTTGGCAGATTTGAAAGAACAGTACAAAGATAATCCGAATGTAATTATGTAAGAATTTCACATTTTTAGGCATAAATCACTCAAAATCAACTCGTCAATGGCGAAACATAAAAATAGAAATGATGCCGTAGGAAATAATTGCATTTATCGTGTTGATATTTGGCAACGAGTTTTTAAATATGGAAAAGCAGACGAAAACCGAATGACAAAATCATCAGGTTTACCAACTCGAATTCATCAACAACGAAGAGAGTTAATCAAAAAACATGGTAAAAATGCAGTGGACGTAGATATTATCCTGAGTCTTCCTCAAACTTCAACGAAATACAGTAAAGAAGTGGAAAACCGAATTTTGCAAAATCATTTTGACAGAACAGGCGAAGTTCCTGAAGAAAACCGCAAAAGTTTTAAACCCAAATCGAAAAAAGACGATCATAACAACAAGAATAATCTGAAAAAACTATGATAACTACTTCAATTTCAAAATGGTATAATAAACCGAGTTGTTTTTTTAAAATAAATCCACAAGTTAAAATTTTTGCGAGTCAGCAAATTGATGAATTGCTGGAGAAATATCCCTTGCCAAAAGTCAAATCAAGAGTATTAGAAATTTTACTTTGCAATGACGGAACAGACCGTTTTGAAATCGAAAAAACATCCA
>CAZNYR010000056.1:4031-26154 GCA_964577275.1 uncultured Cytophagales bacterium
ATTTGGTCATGGATAAAATTTTGGCAGATTTGAAAGAACAGTACAAAGATAATCCAAATGTAATTATTTAGAAGTTAATGCGGAATTTTGTATGATACATTCCCGAACCTTACAGCTCAAACAATTCCAGAATCATCTTCGGCTGGAGCGGGCATTGGCAGAAAATTCTATTGAGGCTTATGTACGTGATATTCAGAAGTTTATCCAATTTTTGGAGTTCGCATATTGTACCGATTCTTTTGAAGAAGTCCCTACGGAAATGGTCGAAAAATTTTTGCAACATCTCACTGAACTGGGTTTAGCGGAGCGTTCGCAAAGTCGTATTTTATCTGCCCTCAAAACGTTTTATCGGTTTCTGAATGACGAAGAAATCACCGAACATAATCCCGTTTTATTGCTTAGTTCGCCCACTTTGGGACGGAAATTACCTACGGTTCTGAGTGTTGAAGAAATCGAAAAATTGACCGATTCGATTGACCTTTCTACGCCCGAAGGCACACGAAATCGTGCCATTTTGGAGGTCTTATACGCCAGCGGTTTGCGGGTCAGCGAATTGGTCAATCTCAAATTATCCAACTGCTATCTGGAAATGGATATGCTCAAAATTAGAGGCAAAGGCAACAAGGAACGCCTCGTGCCGATTAATCGAGAGGCAAAACATTACATAGAACTGTATTTACAAAATATTCGACATTTTCAGAAAATCAAAGCAGGGTACGAAGACATCCTTTTTCTCAATCGGAGAGGACAATCGCTGACGCGTGTTATGATTTTTACTATTGTCAAAAATATTACAAAACTCGCTGGTATTCAGAAGAATATAAGTCCGCATACGTTTCGGCATTCCTTTGCTACGCACCTGATTGAGGGCGGGGCTGATTTGCGTGCCGTACAAGAATTATTAGGACACGAATCTATCTTAACGACCGAAATTTATACGCATTTGGATATGACTTTTTTGCAAGAAACCATCCAAAACTTTCATCCCCGAAGTCGTAAATTGTCATAAACTATTCAGTTCAAAAAGAGTAGAGCGTGTAAGTGGCATATTTTTTTCAAAAAAAACAATGAAATATTTGAAACTTTGCATAAAAATTATTAGTATAACAACTAAATAAATGAATCATCACCTGAACCAATCTTAAACACATGAAAATGAGACAGATATATGAAAATTATACCGCCGAAGATTTCAAAGTTTGGCAGCTTCTTTTTGAAAGACAAATGAATTTATTGCCTCATTTGGCGGATAGTGCGTATTTGGAGGGCTTAGAAAAAATTAATTTTTCGGCAGAGCATATCCCTAATTTTGTGGAAGTCAATGCGTTATTGCGCCAAATTACGGGTTGGGAAGTCGTGGCAGTTCCCGGTTTGATTGATAATCAACCTTTTTTTGAACTTTTACAAAACCAAAAATTTCCTGCGGCAACGTGGTTTCGCAAACTCAAAGAATTAGATTATTTGGAGGAGCCAGATATGTTTCATGATGTCTTTGGTCATGTTCCCTTATTAACTAATACGGATTTTTGTGGCTTTTTAACAGGTTTAAGCCGTATTGCACTCCGATTTATTGATAGTCCCGAAGCCATAGAATTGATTGCCAGATTGTATTGGTACACGGTCGAATTTGGACTTATCCAAGAAGTAGGCAAACCACTTCGGATTTATGGAGCGGGTATTTTATCCTCAAGCGGAGAATCGGTGTATAGTCTGGAAAGCGATAAGCCTAAACGTTATGGTTTTGATGTGGGACATATCATTTCCTTCCCATATATCAAAGACCGATATCAGGAACAATATTTTGTAATTAACTCATACCGAGAACTTTATGAATCAATTCCAGAGATTGAACGGGTCGTTGAGGAACAAATCATGGAAATTGTTTGATAAAAATATGGTTTCACGTTGAAATGATTTTTTTTGATTTTTTGTCGTATAAATCCTGAAAAATAACTTCAATTTGCATGAAAAGTTACTTCACCAATAAAATCGGATTTTTTTCAATAGATTGGCGAATATAAGCGTCAGACTTCGCAGAAGTAGGCTGCGAGAATACAGCCAATAGCGTTTGAGCCATCAAATTTTCAAAACTTGGTGGCTCTGAAACGTAATTCTGATTAAAAATCCTAATCTACTGCCCAAGAATCGGTATTACTCGTAAAAATTTAGTAATTTTGCGTCCCATTTTCACAACCAAGTCAAGCGGTAGAATAATGAAAAACTTTTCAGACCAAATAGCAGGCAACCCCATTTTTGAAGCCGTAGCCAAAGCGGGGCAAAATCTGAATGTAAAAGCCTATGTTATAGGTGGTTATGTGCGTGATTTACTACTGAAAAGACCCTCCAAAGATATTGATTTTGTCTGTGTGGGGAGTGGCATCGAATTGGCACATGAAACTGCTCGACAGCTCAATAGACCGCCCGAAACGGTGGCTTTTTTTAAGAATTTTGGGACGGCAATGCTCAAAGTCAATGATTATGAACTCGAATTTGTGGGCGCACGCAAGGAATCTTATCGAAAAGAATCACGGAAACCGATGGTCGAAAATGGCACGCTCGAAGATGACCAAAATCGAAGAGATTTTACGATTAATGCCTTGGCTATCAGCCTGAACCCAGAAAATTTTGGCGAAATGATCGACCCTTTTGATGGACTTCAAGACCTCAAAAGACAACTCATCAAAACACCGCTCGACCCAAATATCACTTTTTCTGATGACCCTTTGCGGATGATGCGTGCGATTCGGTTTGCGACCCAACTCAAATTCGACATTGACCCCAATACCTTCGAGGCGATAATTCAAAATAAAGACCGCATCGAAATCGTGTCGAAGGAGCGTATTAATACCGAACTGAATAAAATTATTCTGACTTCAAAACCTTCTTACGGCTTCAAATTGCTGTTTGTGGCGGGATTATTAGAACAAATTTTCCCCGAACTGACCGCCATGCACGGGATAGAAACGATTGACGGAAAATCACATAAAGATAATTTTTATCACACTCTCCAAGTGCTTGATAATGTGTGCGAATACTCCGATAATTTGTGGTTGCGTTGGGCTGCCATTTTGCATGATATTGCCAAGCCAGCCACCAAACGATTTGACAAAAAAGTAGGCTGGACATTTCATGGACACGAGGACAGAGGCGCACGCATGGTGCCTCATATTTTCCGAAAAATGAAATTGCCCATGCACGAAGAAATGAAATATGTCCAAAAACTGGTACGACTGCATTTGCGCCCTATCGCTTTGGTCAAAGACCACGTTACGGATTCGGCGATTCGGCGATTGCTCTACGAGGCGGGCGAAACAACTGACGATTTAATGAAACTTTGTCGGGCAGATATTACATCCAAAGACCATCGCCGAGTGCAGCGATATTTAGAAAATTTTAATAAAGTAGAACAGAAAATGGCGCAAGTCGAAGAGCGTGACCAAATGCGAAACTTTCAGCCCGTCATTACGGGAAATATCATTATGGAAACCTTTGGCATTCAGCCCAGTAAGGATGTCGGGAAAATAAAAATACGCATTCGGGAAGCGATTATGGATGGCAAAATACGAAATGAATACGAAGAAGCCTATGAATTTATGCTCGAAACGGGACAAAAATTTGGTCTTCAGCTTGTTCAGCGTATTTCTAAACCTCAAATTTCGGAAAAAGAAACGTCTTCGATGGACTCAAAGTTATGATGGAAAAATACGGTTTAATAATTTTAGTAATTTTGTTAGGAATATTATGTAGTGTATTGATTATCAATTATTTAAATGCTCAACATACACCACAACAAGATACCAAATTTTATTCCCAGACGCTGGCTAAAGAGCTAAAAATCACCTTATTTCTGCCCCCCAATTATCGGTTTTCCTTCCGAAAATATCCCGTATTGTATCTCAATGACGGACAAGATGTGGAAGCATTAAAATTAGCGGAATCGTTGCAAAATTTGTATCGACACAAAACTATTTCTCCCTTAATTATCGTAGCAATTCATACGGATAATGACAGAATGCGGGATTATGGTACATCAATTCAGGCAGATTACAAAAATCGGGGCGATAAAGCCAAAGCATACCAACAGTTCGTAATCCATGAGTTAGTGCCTTTTATTCAAAAAAAATATCGCACACAAAACAAGGCTGGCATCGCAGGATTTTCGTTAGGCGGATTATCTGCTTTTGATATTGCATGGCATCATCCCGAATTATTTAATGTCGTGGGCGTATTTTCGGGATCGTTTTGGTGGCGCAAAAATCCTTACCAAAAGCCCGAAGATGACTTCACAGACCGTCTGGCACATCTGACTGTTCGGCAAACGCAACACCCCCCCGACCTACGTTTTTGGTTTCAGGCTGGCACAAAAGACGAAACCTCTGACCGAAACCAAAACGGAATTATTGATGCGATTGAAGACACCTTAGATTTAATCAAAGAATTGGAAATCAAAGGATTAGAAACAGAAAAGCATATTTTTTATGACCAAATCGAAGGCGGGGAACATCACTTCGGAACGTGGTCAAGATGTTTTCCTACTTTTCTCAAACAATTTTATGGTAAAAATTAGAAGTTGTTTACCAAGTTAGTTTTCAAGACACCAAAAAAGGATAGCCCATCTGAACTATCCCTTTGTTTTTCCATAAATTATTCCAAGAATAAAATAAAAACGCAAATGTACTTTTTGACTAAAATTCGTATTTATTTTCGTTGGGCTGATAAATATAACTGAATGTATAGTGCTGTGCGCCTTCGCCCGTTGGCGCAGCAGGCGCATCCTTATAATAACTCAAAATCTCGACTTTGGCAAAACGATTATCATGCGTCCGAATGACCAAAATTTTGCCTGCAATCGGCGTGATTAAATGAGTAGGCGCACCAGCATAATTGTACCAACCGTTGCCACTTCCTGTTTGTATAGCATACTGATTTTCAGTATCTTGACTGAATAAATCTGTATTTATCGAAATGATACTTTCCAGTGTACCAGAGGCAATATACGCTCCTGCATTTCCTGTGCGTTCGGGTTGGTCAGATGCCGAAGATTTGCCTCCATTGACCAAAATCGTTGTGCCTCGAAAGGCAATATCCCAGTCGTTTCCTGTTACAATTTCGCCTTTGGCAAAGCTAAATTTGACATAATCGCCCAAAACCACAGGCGGATTAACGCTGTAATCAGTCGTTTGTACTGCAGATAAATTTTTGAAATTTTGACTAACGAGAGGTTCAAGTTCGATTTCAGTATTTTTATTACATGAAACCAATACCAAAAAAACAGATAAAAAACCTACGCACATCAATCCTTTAAAAGTAAAATAAGTGTATTTCATTGATTTAAAAGTTAATTTGTAATTTAGTATAAAAAATTCGTCCTGCAATCGTAGAAATATTTTCTATATCCCTGAAATTCAGGATATTATCAATGCCCAGACCGAGTTCAGAGCGTTTTCCAAATTTTTTGTTCATTGCCCAATCCAACACAAAATATCCCTTTACAAAGGCATCATAATCATCCAAATACGCATTGCCGTTACTGTCGAAAAGCCCGTATTTGCTACGGTAAGTGGTGCGGAAATTGGTGTGCATATTCCATGTCGGAATTTCCAAATAGACTTTGGCATTGGCGAGATGTCGAGAACGATTGAACAAGCCAAAATAATGCTGGCTATCGAGCTGAAAACTGCGTTGAGTTTCGGGATTTCTGGCAAAGATTTCACCTTTTTCAAATCCCTTAATCGCCGCTTTGTCGTGGGCATAAAGCAACTGATAACCACCTTTGAACTTGAAATTCTTAGTAATTTTCCAATCCAAGTTTAATTCTAATCCCGTTGTAACTACTTGATTTACATTGAAATAACTAAAAACATTTTGTCCGTTTGTTTTGTTAGCCACAACTCGAATATCAATCAAATTACGAATATCATTTCGGAAAAAATTTCCCTCAAATGACCATACGACATTGGGTTCGTATTGAAATCCAAAGTTCCAACTTATCGAACTTTCAGGACTTAATCGGTCGTTAAATTCGGAAAGAGGCACAACCATCTGGCGAATCGAACCCTCGTTTTGCAAGGCTGGTAAACGGCTCGGAACGGCATTATAGCCTAAAACCGTATAACCTACGGAACTATTGCTAAAATCAAAATAAAGCTGTCGAAAATCAGGTGCTTTAAATCCATAACCTACTGAAAATCTGACCGCTAAATCGTTTATCAGTGCATAACGAATCGCTAATTTGGGACTAAATTGAGAGTGATAAGCGGTGTGATTATCGTATCGAATACCCGAAACAACATTGACTTTGGCGTGTGGATTGCCATCATATTGTGCATAAAAATAGTGCGCCTCAAACGTAGGGTTTTTCACGAAATCCGTTCGTTTTATGGTTTCGTAACGCCCACCAATTCCAGCGATAAAACCATGATTATCAGGTTGATAGGAAATTTGAAATTCAGGCAAAACTAAAAGCTGGTTGAAATCACTATGGACAGACAGTACATTTGAGTCATTCAAAAACTCACGGGCTTGGTAGCTAGTCGCATAGAAGTTCAGATAACTTGCCCATTTTTCACGCCATTTATGATTGACTTTGGCGTGCAAATTCCATTCGTTCAGACGACTTTCCCCCGTATTATTCAAAGTCGTATTCTCCTGATTTTGAGTATAATAACGTGCCGAAAATAGGGCTTCAGTTTGTGCTGAAAATTGATATAAAAATTTGGAACTTAGGGTGTAATTATAAAATGGATTGACAGTTTTCAAGGCATCCGTTTTATCCAAATCATAACCCTGACTGCTGTTCCGATTGATAAAAAATTGAAATCCTGCTTTATTTCGTTGATAATTGATACTCGAATGGACATCATGACTATGAAATGAACCCAGACGATACTGTGCATTTCCCGAAAATCCCTGTTGTGATTTTTCGGTAATAATATTAATCACTCCGCCTAAGGCTTCCGTTCCATACAGGCAAGAGGACGCTCCTTTGATAATTTCGATTTGTTTGATGTTCCCGACTGTAATTCGGTTAATATCCAACGTACCTGCCTCCCTGCCCACGAGTGGCACACCATCAATCAAAATGAGTGTGTATTCCGAATCCAGTCCTTGCATCTGGATTCCTTCACCACCACCGAAATCTGGCACGGTAATCACGCCCGTCAGCTCGTTAAGAAGCTCCCCCAAACGAACAGCATTTTGTTGGCGGATTTGTGCCTTTGTGATGATTTGAGAAGGTACTGGCAAAGACGAAAGTTGGCGTTCGGTGCGTGTTGCCGTGATGACCACTTCGCCAAATTCAATCGTTTTCAATGAGTCTGTCGCTGTCTGTTTGTCATCCTGACACACACACAATACACTTTGTAAACCAAAAAAAATGAAAAGATAATTTTTCATCGTTTTTATTTAGACTAATTTTAAATTGTAATGCAAACATATCACATTATTTTTAATAAGTCTAAATAAAAATAATATATTTGCACAAATTTTTTTACTAAACAGTTTAAATCAATGAAAAAAAATAGAATTATCGTATTGATTTTGAGTGTTTTATTAAGCTCAAATCTAATCGCTCAATCTAAAAAAGAGCAAGACCGACAGGCTATCAAAAAGATGTGTGGATGCTACGAAGTAGGCTTTAATTTTGCCGAAACGTTCCATTATTCCAAAGATTCGACCTATCAGCCCTCCGAAATCAAACACGCCAACGCCTTGGAATGGGTGGAACTGGTCGAAGATTCGGAAAATAAACTAATTTTGCAACATTTATTGATTGTAGGCAAATCCGATAAACCGCACATTGTCAAGCATTGGCGACAGGACTGGATATTTGAAAATCGTGAATTATATATTTATCAGGTAGATAATCACTGGAAATACATTCAACTGCCTGATAATCAAGTCAAAGGAACATGGACACAAAAAGTCTATCAAGTAGATGACAGTCCTCGTTATGAAGGCGTAGCTTCATGGATTCATGTGGACGGTAAAAGTTTTTGGGAAAATACGACCGATGCCCCATTGCCACGCCGAGAATACACCAAGCGAAGCGATTATAACGTTACGGAGCGAGGAAATCGGCACGAAATCACGGCGCAAGGATGGATTCATGACCAAGATAACAAAAAAATAATACGCCAAAAGAATAAACTTGACATCATTTTGGCGGAAGAAAAAGGGTTCAATACTTACAAAAAAGTAGAAGATAGCCAATGCCAAGCCGCCCAAAATTGGTGGAAAATCCACGCCCAAACATGGATAAAAGTCCGTCAAAAATGGGACAACGTATTTGCTCAAAAACAAGATTTGCAGCTTCATCAAGCCGTAGAAGGCAAGCCACTTTTCAAGCATCTTTTTGATGACAAACTGAATATCAAGGAAATAGACCAAATTATTGATTCTTTTTTGATTCAATAAAGAGGTTTATTTTGAATTATTTGGGTTGGCTGTGTGAGGGACACAGCCAACCGTTTTTTTTGGGCTTAAACTTTGCGCTTTTTACCAATCGCCCTTTTGAAATCCATATAATCCAAAAAATACAAAACTCGAATCGACAAACTATTCGTCTGGGGCGATTGAAGCATATTGGTCAGATTATCGCGGAACGTATAATGGGTTCGGGTATCGCTGGTGTAAATGGAATTTTTCCAAACAATATTCATCTGACTTCCGGGCGTGAACTGCCACGTATAAACCAAGTCCACATTAAAAGCATTAAAGTTCTGATTATAAGCGGGTTCATTCGTATCTTCGTCATATTCCTCAAATTGATTGGTAACTAAACGTCCGTTTTCTTTGAGGTCGTAATGCTTGGAATAACGAACTTTGCTCCAATAATGCCGAATGCGCAAGCTAATATTCATCAGTTCATTAAAATTGTAAAGTCCTGTCAATAAATTGGTGATTTCGTTTCGGTTTCGCATTCCATAAATGATATGATCAAGCTGATTTTCAGCCTCATCCAGATAAGTGGTCGTAACATAATCTCGTTCTTTCCGAACCCACAAGACATTGACCATGTGCTGAAATGAGAGGCGGTCGCTAATTCGATAGCGTGGCTGAATCCAAACCCAATTATCAATTTGTTGCATCGAAGGACGAGTCCAAATGCCTGATTCAAAGGCGATGGTAAAGGCTTTTCGGGTGTCGGTCTCGAACCAATAACTGGTACTGAGCGAAGGCAGACGAGCAAAAAACCAGCCTTGCGCTCGAGGCGAAAAATAATCCCGATTCGTCATGGGGTCTATATTGACAGACCAAAACGTATTCCAGAAATTTTTGTATCGAATCCAGAGCGTATTTCGGAAACGCAACCCCGCATAAACTTGCGGATATTGTAACATTTCGTATTGAGTGCGAAACACATATTCCAGCCGCAAAATATTGCCTTTGGGCTTAAAAATATTGTAACTGTATTGGACAAAAGACGTGATTTCGTTCGGACTTTGCAGAAATCCCATATCATTCGGATTATACTGATGACTTTCTACGTTTTGCCCCACCTGAAATTGATGCGTACCGCTTTGCTTGCCAAACGACCAATTATATTTAAAACCCAAATCATGCTGATATTCTTTCGGGCTGATGTACTCCGAAATTCGTGCCAGTGCGCCAAAAGCCGAAAAATTCCATGTGTTAGATTTATCATTCAATCGTACTTCTGCGCCCGTTACATTGGAATTATCGCCACCAAATCGAGTAACATTGGTATTAATCACACTAATGTTTGAATTATTTTTCAGATTTTGGTCAAGGACAAAGACATTAAAATTGGTGCGTGGGTCGAGCCGTTCGGTGCGACTTTCGCCTGTTTCGGTATTTTTGATGGTGGCGTAAGTTTCATCGGTAATGGCATTAAAAAAGCCGATGCCCAAGCCTTTGTTATTTCGTCCCGAAATTTTGGTAGCGTTCAACAGTTGCGCCGTATTATCCTGAAAATCAACCTCTTCGTTATCGCCCAGTTCGGCACTTCCGAAAACCTGTCCTACTCTTCGCGAATAAAATAAACCACCTTTATTAAATAGTTCCGTGCCTTCAGTAAAAAACGGACGATTTTCGGCAAATTGAATCTCAAAAGGCGATAAATTCAAGACAATATTATCGGATAAAACCTGCCCAAAATCAGGAATCAAACTCATATCCAAGGTAAAACTTTCGTTCAAGCCTAATTTCAAATCCATGCCTCCGTTGATGCTGGTTTTGGTTTGGTTTTCGTCATTTCTGACCAAATAACTCGATACATAAGGCGTAAATGAAAGACGAACTGGCGGCTGGATATTTTCCAATCCCGTGAGCGTACCGAACTGATTTACAAAGCCTTGTATCGAAGCATCGACCGGATTCCAGAAGGATTGCTCTTGTTTTCGGCGGACTTGTCGCATGAAATTTAAGCCCCACGTTTGGATGTCTTTTTTCGGAAATCGAAGGGCATAATACGGGATTTCGAGTTCGGCAGTCCAGCCTTCTTTGGTTCTTTTGACCGCACTCCGCCAGACCGCATTCCAGTTATCATCATCGCCTGTTGCCGTGATGTAGGTGTCGATTTGCACGCCCGCCGCCGTTACGGTAAATAAAAACGCATTCTGTTTATTATGATAGGTGTCCAGAGCAATCGCAAATTGGTCGGTATTTCTCTCCCAACCATCACGAGGTCCGAACTCGCTCAAGACACTATCGGGGTGGTCGTGCATTTTGGCAAAAATATAAATCGCATCATCATCATACGCCAAATAAATTTCGGTTTGTTGTTCGGATTTTTCGCCATTATTAGGTTCATTTTGTGTGAATTGACCTTTGAAAAACAAATTTTCCTCCGTCCAAATCAAGTCCGTACCTTCGCCATCAATTTTGGGTTTTTGAGTAATTCGGATGGCTTTGCCTGATAACGGCTCTTCGGGGTTGGCTTCACGCTCTCCCCCACTCGCCCAAAGTCCAAAAAGACAATTCATAAATAATCCTACAATAAGGGCAAGTGCTTTCAGTTTCATGCGATTTTGAATTGAGGAAGGTCAGGATACAAGACGCTTCCGATGATTTGTAATTTATGGTTCGGGCTTGATAAAAAAATAAAATTAGCCATTACATACTCTAAAATACTGAATATCAATATATTATAACTTTATTATTGTATCATATAGCAACAATACGAATCACATAAAATTCGTATAAAAGATGACTCATAATGGGGAGTTTTATAGTTCAGCGATTTTCCCAAAAATAACAAAATGTATTTAGAGAGGGTTTTTCCTGAATTGCTTTTTTGTTCAATGAATTTTATGACATAAGCCCTAATTTTGGGGATAAAGTTTCTATTCCGACCCAAAAAAGCCAAAATTTTACCATATTTTATGCAAAAAATCGATAAGAAAGAATTTACTTCACTTTTTAAGTGTTCTGCTTTTACTTTCTTTGACTGATTTTTATATCAAAAAATTAATTGAACAACCACCTTTTATCTGAATCTGACTTTTGACAATTTTTATTAGATTGGTAAGATGATACATTACCCTCGATGACACACACTTAAGCACATGAAAAATATTCAAATTATTACAATAATACTATTTTTTATTTTAAAAATACAGTTTTTAATTGCTCAAAATTATCCGCAATATTTCCAAAATATCGGAGCAGAAAAAGGTTTATCGCAAAATACCGTTTATGATATTTTACAAGACCATCAAGGATTTATGTGGTTCTGTACGCAAGACGGACTCAACAAATTTGACGGCTATACTTTTACGGTTTATGGGTATGATGCCCAACTCAATAGCCTTTCGGATGATTATTTGTGGTCGCTTTACGAAGATAAAAACGGGATGTTATGGATTGGAACGGATGCGGGCGGGCTGAATAAATTTGACCGAACAACCGAAACATTTACCGCCTACATGACCAACAAAAATAATCCCAAAAGTATCCAGAGTAATTTGATTTACAGTATGTTAGAAGATTCAAAACATCGCTTTTGGGTCGGAACGGGCGGTGCTGGTTTGGCAAAAATGAATCGCAAAACAGGCGAATTTCAGCATTTTTTGCCCCATGCTACGATTTATAAATTATTAGAAAATAAAGACGGGAAAATTTGGGTTGGGACGGACCAAGGACTTTATTTATTTTCTCCTGATGATAATCAATTTGACCTTATTTCGGGCTTTGAACATGAGCAAATTCATACGCTTGCTTTGGATGATGCCCAACAACTTTGGGTCGGGACAAAAAACAATTTGAAATTATATCATCTTGAACATCAAACAATTACAACCATTTTAGAACATCACGATATTGCCGATGTATTATTTTTCAAAAATCAAATCTGGATTGCCACCGCCCGAAACGGCTTAAAAATTTATGACCTCCAAACCCAATATTTTCAGGAATATCACACCGATAAGGCAAATCTCAAAAGTATCGGCAATGATGATTTGTGCAAAATTTATCAAGACAGAACAGGCGGAATCTGGATTGGCACACGGGGCGCAGGCATCAGTTTTTTTGATTATAAAGCCGAAAAATTCAAAACATATCGCCACGAACCAAACCAAGAAAACTCCCTGACAAACAATGACATACGAGCTTTTGTGTGCGATAAAAATCAAAACGTTTGGGTTGGAACTTTGGGCGGTGGCTTGAATAAATTGGATGAAAAAACAGGAAAATTTACCCCTTATACTTATACCCCAGATTGCCAAAATTGTGTGAGTGGCAATCGAATCAGGGCAGTTTTTGAGGATAAAAATGGAATTTTATGGATTGGAACGCAAGGGTACGGGCTAAATCGCTTTGACCCCAAGACCGAAACTTTCACCCAATTTTATTACGATGCGGCGGATTCCTTGAGTTTGCCCAGCAATCACGTTTGGACAATGGCGGAGGATTCGGAAGGAAATTTGTGGGTCGGCACACGAGGAGGAGGCATCGCCAAATTGGATGAAAAAAACGGACAATTTGAACGATTTGCAAACAAACAAAATAACCCTAACTCCTTGATAAACAACAAGGTAAAAATTCTTTATTTTGATACTCAAGGCTTTTTGTGGATTGGGACAAGTGGTGGAGGCGTGGATAAATTTGACCCCAAAACCCAACAATTTACGCATTATTCGAGCCAACGAAATGACCCCAAAAGTTTGAGTAATAATTTTGTGAATTGCATTTATCAAGACCAAAAAAAACGCCTCTGGATAGGTACTTTTGGAGGCTTAAATTTGCTCCATTCGGATGGCAAAACTTTCACGCATTTTCAGGAAAAAGACGGCTTGCCGAACGATGTGATTTATGGAATTTTGGAAGATGAAAAGGACAATTTGTGGATGAGTACGAATCGAGGTTTAGCCAAGTTTAATCCTGATAAACAGACAGTTAGGAAATATGGTAGGCATGATGGTTTGCAAGGTGAAGAGTTCAATACGGGCGCATTTTTTCAGGATAAAAACGGACGAATGTACTTTGGCGGAATTGATGGATTTAATATTTTTGACCCCAAGAAATTGACCGATAATCCGTTTGCGCCAAATGTAGAATTTACGGGCTTAGAAATTTTTAATCAGCCCGTGAAATATGGTCAAAATTCGGTACTCAAAACGGTTATTTCGTATCAAGATGAATTGGTTTTGGATTATTCGGATTATGTATTTACGCTTCGATTTTCGGGGTTAAGTTTTACGAATTCGGAGCAAAATCAGTACGCTTATTTTTTGGAAGGATTCGATAAAGATTGGCAATTTGTCGGGAATCGGCAATTTGCAACTTATACTAATTTATCGGGCGGAGATTATATTTTTAAAGTAAAATGTGCAAACCATGATGGCACTTGGGGCGAGGCAAAAAGCCTGAAAATCAAAATCATACCACCTTTTTGGCAAACCAATATCTTTATTGGAAGTAGTATTATTTTTGGGATTTTTTTAATGTATATTGTATATTATTTAAGGATAAAACAACTCGAAAAACGTCGTTTATTTTTGGAAGCCGAAGTGCAAAAGCAAACCGCCGAAATTCGGACACAAAACGAAGAATTAGAGCAACAATCCGAAGAGATTATGGCTCAAAAAGACCACATCGAGCAGCAACAAAATAATCTGCTCGAAATCCACGAGCAACTGACCAAAAGTATCGAATACGCCCAAAAGATTCAGCAATCCATTTTGCCAAGCAAAAAACAACTCTCCGATTTTGAGGATTATTATATTATTTATCGTCCTCGTGATATGGTTTCGGGCGATTTTTTTCAGATGTATAAAACCGAAAAATATACATTTGTCATCGTGGCAGATTGCACGGGACATGGCGTTCCTGGGGCGTTTATGTCGATGATTGGAGCAATGGCATTGCACGAAATTATTATGAAATCTTACATCGAATCGCCTGCCGAAATTCTGATTGAATTACATAAAAATATCCGTACTATTTTGGCTCAACAAGAAAAAGGCAGCACTTCGGATGGGATGGATATTTCGATTTGTCGGATTGAAAAACTTAAAACTCAAAAATATCATTTGGTTTTTGGGTTGGCAAAACAACGAATTTGGGTTTCGGATAAGGAATTATTTGAAATCAAGGGGAATATTTATGGCATCGGGGGTCGAAAAGCATTTGACCAGATTTCGTTTGATAATCAAGAAGTTACTATCAATAAAAAAGCTAAAATTTATTTATTTACGGATGGCTTCATCGACCAAAATGATAAAACCAGAGAACGGTTCGGGACACGCCGTATGCGTGAATTAATGCAAGAAAATCATCAAAAATCCATCCGAGAACAAGGGATTTTGTTAGAAAATGCACTGGATAGTTATCGGGGACAAGAAGCGCAACGGGATGATATTACGTTTTTGATGCTGGAATTGTAGGGATGATTTTTCGGATTTTAGACAAAGACCGACATTTCATCAAAGTTTTTATAACTTTACGAACCACCTAATCAAAGTAAGAAAATGACTTCGGAGGAGTTAGACGATATTTACAATCAGTATCAGCCGATTCTTGAGGTAAGCGATTTAACAATCGAATTTGAAACTGACCAAGGACGCATCAAAGCCGTTGAGGACATCAGTTTTAAAATCAATAAAGGCGAAACTGTGGGGATTGTAGGCGAATCGGGTTCGGGCAAATCGGTTACGGCATTGGCGGTGATGCGCTTGATTCAGTCGCCTCCCGGACGGATTAGTTCGGGCAGGATAATTTTTCATCTGCCTACCAAAACCGAAAAAGAACGGGAAGAGGTCGATATTCTCAAGATTTCATCTGCCAAAATGCGGAGCATTCGGGGCAAAGAAATCGCCATGATTTTTCAAGAGCCGATGACTTCTCTGAATCCCGTCTATACGTGTGGCAATCAGGTCATTGAAGCCATTTTGCAACACGAAAATATTTCGGTCAAAGAAGCCAAAAAGCGCACGCTTTCACTTTTTGAACGAGTCAAATTAGAAGAGCCAAAGAAAATCTTTCGGGCATTTCCGCACCAGATTTCGGGCGGTCAGAAACAACGCGTCATGATTGCCATGGCGTTGGCGTGTCAGCCTTCCTTGCTGATTGCCGATGAGCCAACGACTGCACTGGATGTTACGGTACAAAAAAATATTTTGCAAGTCATCCAAGAACTTCGGGAAGAACGAAATACGGCAACGTTATTCATTACGCACGATTTGGGTGTTATTGGCGAAGTCGCTGACCGTGTGATTGTGATGTACAAAGGCAAAATTGTCGAAGAGGGCGAGGTCTGGGAGATTTTTTCCAAACCCAAACACCCCTATACGAAGGGACTTCTGGCGTGTCGTCCTCGTTTGGATGTCAAATTACAAACCCTGCCTACGGTTTCGGATTTTATGGTCATTGATGATAAAGGACAGATTTCTGAATTTTCCGAAAGCCGATTCAAGTCCGTAGGCGAAGCCCTGATGAAAAGTTTTCAGAGTATTAAACAGCTCAAAGAACGACACGATGCCCTCATCAAACAAGAACCACTGCTGGTCGTCAATCACCTCAAAGTACACTATCCGACCCAAAAAAACTTCTTTGGAAAGGTCATTGCTGAAAAAAAAGCAGTCGATAATATCAGTTTTAAGGTCTATCCCGGCGAAACGCTGGGTTTGGTAGGCGAATCGGGTTGCGGCAAAACTACGCTCGGACGAAGCATTATGCGTTTGATTCGGGAGGCGCAGGGCGAAATTTTGTATCAGGGCGAAGATATTTTGAGCATGAATCCCAAACGACTTCGGGAACTCCGCAAGGATGTCCAAATTATTTTTCAAGACCCATACTCTTCGCTGAATCCCAGAATTACTGTCGGAGAGGCAATCATGGAGCCGATGCGGATTCATAATGTCTTGGGGTCAGAAAAAGAACGCCGAGCGCGTGTCATGGAACTGCTCGATACGGTAGAATTGCATCAGTCTTATTTTAATCGGTATCCTCACGAATTTTCTGGCGGACAACGCCAACGCGTTTGTATCGCTCGGACACTCGCGGTCGAACCCAAATTTATCATCTGTGATGAATCGGTTTCGGCGTTGGATGTATCGGTACAGGCGCGTGTACTTAATCTGCTGAATAGCCTGAAAAAATCCTTTAATCTGACGTATATTTTTATTTCGCATGATTTATCGGTCGTCAAATTTATTTCTGACAGAATCATGGTCATGAATCAAGGACAAATTGTCGAATCGGGATTTCCCGAAGATATTTACAAACGTCCGACCCAAGAATATACCCAAACGCTCATCAAGTCTATTCCTCGTGGCAGTTTGGAGGATATTCGTAAAGCCATGCTCAAACGGCGCATGGCAAAAAAACGCCAAGAAGACCAGAAAAAAGCCGAAAAAGAACGCATTGAAGCCCAACTTTCCAAGCGAAAACGATAAGGCATTTTATGCGACTTTTTCAGTATAAATCATTCATTATCAGAAAGTTGTACTCTAAAACCAATCACCAATATATCATCAACTTGTTTGTGTTTGCCACGCCATTTGGTAATCGTATTTTCGAGCATTTGTTTTTGGTCTTCCATCGAATCCTGATGAATCTGAAATAATAATTTTCGGAAATTCCGTGAAAGAAACTTTTTCATATTTCGCTTTCCACCAAATTGGTCTTGATAGCCATCCGTATAAATATAACATGAGATAGGCGTATGGGTCAGCGGGATTTCGTGGGTTTGATAGACAAATGTACTTTTTTCCTCGTATGTCCCTCCGATAGACCACCTATCTCCCCGAATCACTTGGTGTTCTGTCGCATTTTCGGGGATGTAAAGCAATGGATTTTTTGCGCCCGCAAATTCCATTTTTCGTGCTGCGGTTTTGATGACACACAAGGCGATGTCCATGCCATCTTTATTTTGAGTTCTTTCTTGTTTGAGGGATTTCTGAATGCCCTGATTGAGTGCGGTCAAAATGTCGCCTGCCGTGGCGATATTTCGGTCATATACAATTTGATTAAGTAAGGAATCACCAATCATGGACATAAATGCGCCCGGCACGCCGTGTCCCGTACAGTCGATGGCGGCAAGCATGACTTTTCCATCTTTTTCGGCAAACCAATAAAAATCGCCCGAAACGACATCTTTGGGCTTAAAGAAAATAAAATGTTGAGGAATAAACTGGCTAATTTTTTCGGAAAGTGGCAAAATAGCTTCCTGAATCCGCCGCGCATAATTGATGCTGGAAGTAATATGGCTATGCTGTTTTTCGATTTTTTCAAAGGCTTCGTGGAGTTCTTTGGTGCGTTGATTGACCCTATCTTCAAGGTTTTCGTACAGGATGGCATTATCAATAGAAACTGCAATTTGTGAAGTTAACATATTGATAATCAACTGCCTGCTTTCCGAAAATGCGCCAATCGTGCCTCGATTTTCCAAATAAATGACCGCCTTGAGCCTGCCTTGTTTGATAACCGGCGTACACCACACCGAATTGGGCTGAACCCGCAAAATATAGGGCGATTGTCGGAATTGTTCTTCACGAGAGGCATCATGCAACAAAACAGGTTCTTGGGTTCGGAAAACATAATTGACAATATCCAAAGGCAAGGTTTCCGTATTCGTAAGTGTTTGATTTTGCATCACTTGCAAGGAATCCGTTCCAACCTCGTATTCGGCTTCGATGATTAATTTTTCTTGTTCATTAAGCATCAAAACGCCTCGGTCTGCGCCTGCATTTTCGACAATGGTACGCATCATTTTTTGGAGCAAGGATTCCAATTTGATTTCGCCCGAAATGGCTTGTGCCGATTTGATAATACTCAAAATATCCAAACTCGAACTGCCCAATAAAGTCGAACCTGTCGCAACTTTGGTGGAGGCGTATGAGGTATGTGGCGTATCAGTAGTCTGGCGTTTTTCCTGTATCAACATTCGAGGATATACCTTTTCAATTTGCTGCACTTTTGCCGATGCCCCCCATAATTTGTAATAATAATGTGCTTGCCGAATATAAATTTTGGCGATTTGGGGTTTATTTTTATCCCAATAAAAATTTGCCGCAACTTCATTGGCTAATGCCGCTTCGTGGATAAAATCGTTTTGGAGTGCGGATTCGATGGCTTGGTCATATAAATCCATCGCTTTATCCGTATCATGCTCAATACGAGCCAGTTCTGCGGCTAAAAGTAATTGTTTATTCGTGAAATTTTCAGGGCAATCTTTTGCCCGTTCGCTAAAAAATTGGATTTTTGCTTGGAGATATGTCTTGTATTTTGCCTGATGTTCGGGTGTAGTTTCCACATAAAGTTTAGCATACGTCAAAGCCGCATAAAACGGAAAATAAGTCGAAAACGCCGTGTTGCTGGAAGTCGGATATACGATTTCGCCTCGCTCCAGAATGGGTAAACTTTCCTCATATTTCCCGAAAGTATATAAAATGTGCAATTTGACCACCGAATAATACGAAAATGTCCGATTGCCCATTTCACCCATTTGGTTTATCTGTTCGAGCAGTTGCCCTTCGTTAAATTCATCGGTACTAATGCTAAGCTGGGATTCGGTTTTGCCTTGCATATTCAATGCCCAATTTTGAAACATCAATGCCATAGGCAAAAATAACATCAATTTTCGGCGTTGTAGGACTTTGATTTTTTGGCGAGTTTGTGGGAGAAGTTCGTCTAATTTTATGCCTGCAATCATACCCATAGCATTAAAACTTAGGGTGCTATACGAAACAGTTTCATAATTAGCGGCACTTAGCCCAATTTTATAACCTTTTTCGGCAATTTCCAAGCAATACCGATAAGAATCACGCCAGAAAAGCACCAAATAAGCATTCCCCATAAGAATTACCGAATCCATGTAAGGATTTTCATATTTATCAATCAAGCCTAAAGAAATATCCGCCATCAAAAAGGCGGGCTGATACAATCCCTGCTGGGCAAGCATCGTACCGACCATGCCGTAGCCGTATGAGCTATTGATATTATTGCCTCCAAAATTGAGTTTTGCCATGGTCGCGCCCAGAACACCCTGCAAAAGGGGTGTATAAAGCGAAATCACGATAATTCCTCGACAAATATCGCCAATTAATAAAATGCGTTCATCATCCGTATAAGGCATTTCGAGAATCCCTTTTACGCCTTTGGGCATGATAAATCCTAAGACTTCTTGTACTCCTTTTTGGATAAAAGCCATTTGTTCTTCAGGATTTTCGGGAACAATAACGCCCAAGAGCTTGAGTCCTATCAATCCTTTTTCGATAGCTCCATGCACATTGCCTACGTTGGCGAGCTGAAACGTATAGCTCCGATAAATCGAGGCTTTGTCCAAATCAGATTTGGCTCTGGCTAATAATTCTCGAAAAGAGTCTTCGGCTTGTTCATGTAAATTGTTAAAATATTCATATTCCGCTTTTTTCAGATAAAGTTGGAAAGTCGTTTGATATTGATTTTCCCACGCATTTTTATCCAGATAGGAGGTTGCTTCTCGGAAATAATCCAATGTTGAGGCAAAAGCCGAAGAACGTGCCGTTTTTTCGCCTGCCTGATAATTGAGTTCGACCAATAATTGGCGTTCCTGCGCCTCGATAATTAATTCTTTTGCCGAATTATAATAATTGGCGATGTCGCAAATTTTATCATCCAGATTTGTTTGGTGTTTTTGATACAAATATCGCCCAATTTCTAAGGCAATTTCTTGTCGTTTCTGCTCGGAAAGCAAGGAAAATGCCGCTTGTTGGATGCGGTCATGCACAAATCTGAAAAGCACTTGGGATGCATCATCCGATTCAGCCACCGTTTTGTATTGATTATCCAAAGGCAAAACCAACCGTTCGGTTACTGCCAGAAATATACTTTGGAGCGTTATAACACTCGGATTATCAAGCAAATATGCCAGTATTTCCAAATCAAATTCATTGCCGATACAGGCAGCATATTGCAAGGCTTTTTGGGTATTTTCGGGCAATTTTCGCACGCGATTCGCCATCAATTCGACCACGTTATCGGTCATATTTTGGGCTTGAATCTGTGTGGTTTCCCACTGCCATTGTCTTTGTTCAAAATCAAAAACAATCAAGCCTTCATTGTATAATGTCTTGAATAACTGCCTGAAAAAGAATGGATTACCGTTTGTTTTTTGATAAATTTCTTCGTTAAGCCATGCGGTTTTTTCGGAGGTATTGCCCAGCGTATCCTGAATTATTTCCAAACAATCCTCTTTTTTTAGAGGCAATAATTGAATCGTGCTAACATTTTGTTGGTGTTTTCCAATTTCTGTGAGCGTCTGCATGAAGGGATGTTCGGGCGAAACTTCGTTATCCCGATATGCGCCCAACATCAAAAAATATTGGTTTTGACCGCTCAATAAAAGCGATAAAATTTCCAAACTCCCCAAATCTGCCCATTGCCAATCGTCAATGAACCAAACCAAAGGATGATTTTTATGACTAATTGCCTGCGTAAATGCCAAAAAAGTTTCGTTAAAGCGTTCTTTTCGGGCAGCGGCTTCAAGTTTTTGGAGAGCTGGCGGTTTGCCAATAATCATTTCTAATTGAGGAATAAACTGCGTCAGAAGCTGTCCATTTTCTCCTATCGCCTTCAAAATCAAGGGTTTCCAATAATTTGTAATCTCTTTTTCGTCCTCACAAAGTAATTGCCTCACAAAATCCTGCAACGCCGTAATGATGGCACTATACGGCACTTCTCGACTGAATTGGTCAAATTTAGCTTTGATAAAATAACCGCGCGCTTCGGTCAAGGGTTTATGCAACTCGTTGATGAGTGCCGTTTTGCCGATACCAGAATAGCCCGCCACCAATAGAAGTTCGGCACTGCCCTGACTGACCCGTGCGAAGGTCTGAAGCAACTGCTGTACTTGAACTTCTCGCCCGTACAGTTTTTCGGGAATCTGAAATTTGTCTGATATATCTTTTTGAGCTAATGCAAAGGCAGGGATTTCCGTATTTTTAGCGATAAAGGCAGCGCATTGCGCCAAATCTGCCTGCACGCCATGCGCCGATTGATAACGATTTTCGGCATTTTTGGCTAATAATTTTAGGATAATTTCCGAAATCATCGGAGGAATTGTAGGCTCAATTTGATGAAGAGGCGTGGGAATTTTGACGATATGCGCATGAACCAACGCCATGGCATCATCGCCCAAAAAAGGCGGCTGTCCCGTCAGCATCTCATAAAATGTTGCCCCCAACGAATACAAATCGCTCCGATAATCAAGACTTCGGTTCATCCGTCCCGTCTGTTCGGGCGAAATATAAGGCAATGTACCTTCCAAATTCTGAACGCTCTGAAACTGCTCGGCACGCTTTTGGATACGGGTCGCAATCCCAAAATCAATCAAATGCGGAGTATTTTC
This sequence comes from uncultured Cytophagales bacterium, assembly GCA_964577275.1. Classification (GTDB taxonomy): domain Bacteria; phylum Bacteroidota; class Bacteroidia; order Cytophagales; family Thermoflexibacteraceae; genus UBA2561. The sequence goes on from CAZNYR010000056.1 coordinate 25,825, forward strand.
AGCGTCAATTAGAATGTTTCGAGGATTAATATCTTTGTGAATAATGCCATTTTGATGTACTTTTTGTAAAATTTCGCAAATCCGAATGGCTATCGGCAAAAATGCCTGTAAGCCAAATTTGCCTTGCTTTTGTAGCATTTTTTCTATCGAATCGCCTTCGATATATTCCAGCAGCAGGGCGTGATGTTGGTTAATTTTATCTTTTTTGATTGCCCGCCGAACGCCCCGAATTTGTAATTCATGCGTGATTTCGTACTCCTCATTGAACCGAGCAATGTATGAAATATCAGGAAATTCATCTTCCAATACTTTCAGGGCAAATTTTTGACC
>CAZNYR010000057.1:0-25496 GCA_964577275.1 uncultured Cytophagales bacterium
GGAGCGCAAAATAGTTTTGGGTATATGGTCGTGGATACTTTTGGGAGATATAACTATCAGCCTATCAGTACGTTACTGCCGGATGAAGAGCGCAATTTCAAAGACATTTGGCAGACACACTACACGGAAGAGGGGGTTTATTTTCGGGCAAATAAAATGTTATTTCGATATAATCCCAAAGAAAAAACGCTGAATAAATGGTACGCCGATTCCAAATTTCATACTTCGTTCTATGTCAATGGTCAATATTATTTGCGGGTGCGTGAAAAGGAATTATTATACATGAAAGGCGATTCTTTGCACACCGTGCCGAATAGTTTGGAAACATTTGAAGGTGAGCATATTTATTCGATACTGCCTTATGAAAACGGTAAGTTATTGGTCAGTACTCAAACCAAAGGATTGTACGAATTTGACCCAAAAACCTACGCATTTCGACAAATTACGGTTCAGGATGCTGATTTTTTCAAGAAAAGCATCATTTATGGCGCAACTGCGCTCCAAAATCAATACGTATTTCATACCATCCAGAATGGGATTATTTGGATTGATTCGAGAGGCAATACGTTGCACAAAATTAATGAAACGTATGGACTAAATAATAATCGAGTATTTAGTGCTTATACGGTTGATAATCAGGATGTTTGGTTGGCTTTGAATAATGGCATTAGCAAGGTAGAATTGCACTCGCCCATGACTTTTTTTGATGATAAATTGGGGCTGAAAGGTTTTGTGAGAGGTGTTGTGCGGCATGAAGGAAAAATTTATGCCGTAACCAGCACGGGAGCGTATGTCTTGGAAAAAGGGCGTTTTCGGCAGATTATGGAATCTGGTGATGGATGGACGATTTTTTCTTGTAAAGTTGGAAAGGAATCAAAATTATTGATTGGAGATATTACAGGTATTTATGAATGGACAGAAAAGTCAGGCATCAAAAAAATTAAGGATGCGACTCAAGTGTATGATATGATTCAGTCCAAGCAAGATTCAAATACAATTTTCTTTGGAGAAAAAAACGGTTTAGGCAAATTAACATATCAAAATGGCAAATGGAAATATGAATTTCCTGTATCGGGAATCGAAGATGAAATCCGACAATTAAAAGAAGATAAATACGGTAATCTTTGGCTAAAAACCAAATATAATGGCGTGTATCAGCTCTCGAAAAAATACGATACGGATACGCTGATGGTACAGCATCTGGATACGCTATCGGGCTTGCCTTCGATGAGTAATATTTCGATACTCAAAGAATCGGATGATTTGTTAGTCAGTATGCCAGAAGGTATTTTTTCGTTTGATGACGAGCGTCATCAATTTGTGAGGAATAAGAATTTTACATTTTTGAGTGATATAGCTGATAATGAACAAGTTATTACCCTAAAAAGAGATGCAAAAGATAATTTCTGGGTCATTACGAATAATGAATCCGAAAGTAAAGTAAAGTATATCCATCAAGATTACGATACGACCTATTCGGAGGAATTAGCACCTTTCAAGCGTTTTGCCAAAGACATTCAGGTTTATGATTTTTATATGGAGGCTGATGGCGTAATTTGGCTGGGAACAACGCAGGGTTTGTATCGTTATGACCAGCGCATAGCCCGCAATTATGGGCTTCCGTTTCATGCGTTGATTCGCAAGGTGGTATGTCGTCATGAAAAATTGGATATGGATACCACCTTATTTCATGGTACATTTTTTCAGCAAGCCAAATTTGGATTAGAACTAACACGAGTTCCCTCGCTGACGCAACCCGAAATCATGATTCCGAACTTAGAAAACGGCTATAATTCGTTTATTTTCCAATTTGCTACGCCTTTTTTTGAGGAGAAACATACCATTTTATTTCGTTATGAATTGGTGGGTTATGACCGCCATTGGTCAAAATGGACAAACGAGCGCAAAAAGGAATACACCAATTTGCCTACGGGCGATTATACATTTCGAGTACAAGCCAAAAATATTTATGGCAAAGAAAGTACCATTTCCGAATATCATTTTGTGATTCTTCCGCCTTGGTATCAGACCGTTTGGGCATATATGCTATTTGTGGCTTTGGCGGTAGGATTTGTAGTAGGCGTGGCTTATGTGGCGGTTTGGTACAATACTCGAAAGCTCAAACAACAAAAAGCGGAATTGGAGCGAGAAGTAAAAATACGGACGGAAACAATTCTGCAAAAAACAGTAGAACTCGAACAAAAAAACGAAGAATTAGCCCAGCAAGCCGAAGAATTAAAAATTCAGCGCGACCAACTTCGGGCGCATGAACTTCAGTTGATGACAAGCGAACGAGAACTTAAACAAACCAATAAACTTATTCTGGCACAACAAGAGGAATTGAGCGATACGAATGAGGAACTTATCAGACGAAATAAAGCTATTATGGATAGCATTAATTATGCGCGGCGAATTCAGGCGGCAATGTTGCCTGAAGCTCAGGATGTTACAAATTATTTACCCGAATCCTTTATTTATTTCCGTCCGAAAGATGTGGTTTCGGGCGATTTTTTTTGGTTTTCCGAGCGGCGAGGAAAATACGTCATTACCGCCGCCGACTGTACGGGGCATGGCGTGCCAGGAGCATTGATGAGTATTATCGGCATGAATTTATTGTATCAAACCGTAACCGTGAAGGGAATTACCACTTCTTCCCATATTTTGGATAAATTACATTCAGGCGTAAAAAATATTTTGCGACAAAATCAAACGCAAAATCAAGATGGCATGGACATCGCTCTGTGCGTCATTGACCCAAAAAATCAATTTATTGAGTATTCTGGGGCAAGAAATCCACTGGTGTATATCCAAAATAACAAAATGAAGGTCATCAAGGGTAATAGACAACCCATCGGAGGGCTGCAGTATGCTGGGGTAGGATTGAAGGACGAAAAATTTGACCGCCACGTCATCAAATTACAGGATGCCCCCGAAACCACTTGTTATCTTTTTTCGGATGGGTTTCAAGACCAATTCGGACATAATGGACAAAAATTTTTGAGTAAAAGGTTTCGGAAAAAATTACATGACAACGTCCATCTGCCGATGAAAGACCAATATCACGAGCTGCGCGAAATGTTTGTCAAATGGAAAGGAGCAATCAAACAAACCGATGACGTATTAGTCATCGGTTTTCGGGTTTATAGGGATGATGGTTTTGAACCCCAAGACTAAATTTTAATAATATTCCCAATTTCCATCCAAATAATAGCGATACAAAACGGGATTATTTATCGTATTGACCTCCATTTGTCCCACCTCAATCAAATCTTTGCCGAACGAAGTAATTAATGTCATGGATTCTTGGGTCAGCCATCGAGTTGGAACTTTGGGCGTAGTCTGATGCAAAATTTCGGTCATTTTTGTTTTATCCCATTTTTTTGAGCCGATTGTCCAGCCCCATTCGCCCAAGGTCAAAACTTGATTATGTATCGGAAGGGTTTGAAAACCAGCGTGTTGTAATGTTTTTTCAATACAACGAAAGGCTTTTGTTGCATAATACGGACTGCCAGATTGCGTAATAAAAGCCCCATCAGGACGCAAGTGTCGATAGCATAATCCATAAAACGATTCGGTATATAACTTATTCAAATCCACGTTCTTAGGGTCTGGCAAATCGACAAGAATGACATCATAAAACTTTTCGGTTTGCTCCATAAATGTATAACCATCCGTATTAATGACCGTAACTTTAGGATGATTCATCGAATTGTGATTAAATTCTAAAAAAATCTCATTTGTCCGTGCCAGCTTGGTCATTAAAGGGTCTAAATCAACAAGCGTAATCTGCTCAATATCAGGATATTTCAACAATTCGCGCACCGCACATCCATCGCCACCGCCCATAATCAAAATCTGTTTGGCGTGTGGAACTAACGCCATCACCGAATGCACCATGGGTTCGTGATATAAATATTCGTCTAAGGTACTTAACTGCTGATGATGATTAATGAATAACCAATAATAATTTTTCCATTGTGTGAGCGTAATGTGCTGATACTTACTTTGTTCCGAGAAAACAACTTTGTCTTTGTATCGTTTTTGATTGCCGTAAAGCACAATCGGTTCAGCAAAAATTGCACCTAAAATTAACAAAACAAGCGTCAGAATTAACCCGCTATGAATGTGTTTTTGGTAACTCTTAACAATGTGATGACGTAATTTGAAATACAACCAAACCGCCACCATAAAATTGAGCGCACCCAAAACAAAAGGCGTATAGGTCATTTTCAGATAGGGCATACCCACAAAAGCAAAAAATACGCCGCCCACCAAACTGCCATAATAATCTTTTTCCATGACCGTAGCGATGTTTTCCCGCAAGGATTCATACTCATCATTAATTCGAGTAACTAACGGGATTTCCAAGCCAATCAGCAATCCAATCAGAATGCCCAGTCCATAAATAAAAAAGCCAGTATAATGCGAATAGCCTGCTACGGTATAAACTAAAACTGTTGATAATGAAGTAATTACAGATAAAATAAATTCAATAAAAATTAATTTTTCCAGTAAATGGGTGCGAATATATCGACTCAAACGACTGCCCAAACCCATCGAAAAAAGCATGGTCGAAACCGTCATCGTCCACTGTACCAGCGAGTCGCCCAAGAAATACGAAGCCAATGTCGCCAGGCTATATTCCGCCACAATGCCCGATAAGCCTGTCGCAAATAAGGCGATTTTCAGTACGTTAGACTGTTTATAATTTTCGTTTTGCATTTGATTTTCAGTAAATTAGCATATAAAAACGCTTCAAGATTTAGCCCCTAAACAAGGCGATTTTCGTTTAAAGTTTCCAAAAGTAAAAAAAATCGGTGCAGGAACGAAAACCCTTACTTTTTTTTGGAGATTTTAACGGTTTTTGCCGTAAAATTGCATCGCAAAACTATTGACGTAAAAACACGTTTTATTTTACACACATTTTAATTACAATAATTACTAAAACAGGTATCTCAAATAAATATGATGAAAGACAGCGAACCCCAACAAAATAGAGCAACACACGCATTATTAGGGACTTACAAAGTTTTTGAAGACAATTATTTTGATGAAGTGGCTTATTTGATTAATAAATTTAATAAACGCCCCATCGAATTACAGGTACGAGATTTTTTTGAAAATAACGAATTAGTAAGCCTGAATCAACTTCAAGAAACACTGCAAGAAAACGGCATTCAGGTGAGTAGTCTGTATCGGAGGGCAACAGCTTACAACAAAAAAGACAAAAAATATTACATTGATTGGTATTTATTCTTAGAGAACGAAAAAATCATCATTAATATTGACCAAAACGGTATTGATGATTTGGCGGATATTCAGTTTTTTCTGAACGAAGTAACTGCCACCGAAGATATTGATACTGAGTTTCTTATGAATATTTTTACCTTAGCTCTGGAATGTACCGTACAGCACAAAGACGAAAAACGATACATTAGTATTATCGGACGAACGCCTTTCGGAGAACTCACCCTAAAACAACGATTACTCAAAAAAGTTGAAATTACCGACTTGGATTTGTATTACGGAAAAGGTTTTAAGGATAAACATCTTCAGATATTATGCACTCTAAGTCAGAAAGATACGTCTGGATTATTTATTTTTCACGGCGTTACGGGAAGCGGAAAAACAAATTATATCCGTTATTTAATTAACCAAACTGAATACGGAACAAACTTTATTTTTTATCCTGCCGCTTCGTTGCGTGATATTACAGCACCTGACTTAATTACTTTTTTGGCAGATTACAAAAATTCAATTCTGATTATCGAAGAATCAGAAGAAACCGTGCAAAGTCGAGAAAAAAATGATACCGATAAATCATTGATTTCCAATTTGTTAAATGTTACTGATGGCTTACTTTCCGATGTCTTGAATCTCAAAATTATTTGTACGTTTAATACCGATATTCGTAATTTGGATAAGGCATTATTACGAGAGGGGCGGTTGCTGGGGATTCATAAATTTACAAATGTTACTGTCAAAAGAGCCAACGAAATTGCCAAAATTAAGGGTTTAGATAAAACTTTTGACAAAGAAGTTACATTGGCACAAATTTTTAATCAGCCACTTAGCGATGACCTAAGCGAGTTCAGAGGCGATGATAAAAAAATCGGATTTCGGTAATTCGAGCATTTTAAAATTTAGTGAATACTAAAATGAATTTGATAGAAAGCGAACGAACATTTTTTTTCGAGAAAGGTTCGTTCGCAAATTATTTGGATGAAAATACGCAGTGATGGTCTAAAAATTCATCTGACAACCCACCACGAAACTTCGGCTTTGTGGCGCATGAAAATACTGAAAACCAGCAACATGAACTTCGGGGTCAGCAGGAAATTTTGTCCATAAAAACAGATTCTGAAGATTGGCAAAAATAGTAAGCGATTTAATGAGTTTCGTAAACTCAAAATCATACGATACCTGTACGGATTTTAGGCGCAAAAAGTCCGCATCATACAAATAACGGTCAGTCATAACATACTGATTTTCAGATAAATCTATCACAGGAATATCCGATTGTACGTTTTCTAAACTCCAATAATTGAGCAAATCCGTTGATTTTTGTGTTAGTTTTCCAAAATTTTCTTTTAACAAAATATCATCTACTTTATAAATTTGATGTCCGCCTGCAAATGTAAATAAAAAGCTCATAGTCAGTTGGTTATACAAAAAATGATGTTGAAATCCACCAAAATAAGTGGGGTTTGGATTGCCTGTAATTTGTAAGTTTTCGGTAATATTTTCGGGCGTAGCGACCAGATTGATTTGGCTTGCTGTTCGGATTTCAGGCAAGCCTGTTTGGTCATTTATGCCTGCCCATTTAGCTAATTTCCAAACATTAATAGGTTGATTTTCAATAAAATAGCTATTCAAATCAAACTCATCGAACCGCTCAACTTCGATTTGCTGTCCTGCCAAACGATGTATTTTATTTCGGCTCAAAGTCAAGTTCAGAGTTGTTTTCCATGCAAAATTTTCCGTAAAATCTGCACGCGCATTTAGACCTATTTCCAAACCTGAATTTGTGAATTTAGTATTGGTCGTATTTTCCATAATTATCTCATAACCAGTAAGATACGAAAGTTGATAAGGCAAAATTAGATTTGTGCTTTTTCGATAAAAATAATTGATTTCGCCATGTACCTTTTGGTCAAATAAACCAAAAAGTAACGAAAAATCAGTTTGTCGGACGAGTTCAGGACGTAAATTTTGATTTCCCAAATTTTCGGTCGGTCGGATACCAAATTGCCCACCATAATTCGCCTGTCCCTCATATATTTTGAGCTGATTTTGCCCCAAAAAATTAGAATTTGCCGTAAATCCATGACTGCCCCGCACTTTCAGAAAACTAATTAATTTGCCTTTGGAAAGCGTATCTCGTTCAAAAATATTCCAGCCTGCCGAAAGTGTTGGATAATATCCACCACGCTGATTGGCACCTGTTCGGTTCGAGCCATCCGCCCGAATCGTTGCGCCCACCGAGTACGTTCCGTTAAAAATATATTGAATATCGGTAAAATACGATAAATACTTATTTTGTATTGATAATGAATGACTTACAAACTGATTTTGGGCAAAGTCTGGTGATTTCTGTGCTGGATTATCAAACCCAATGCCCGTATTTTCGCTTTCGTTTTGATGAATATTTTGTAGATTCATGCCTGTTAAAATTTGAATATCATGCCAATCCAACGCCTTGCGCCAAGTAAAATACGAATTAAAGTTTATATTCTGAATTGATATAGTACTTTTTGAAGATTGAGAATTGGACAAACTGGGATGAGATTGGTAAAATTGGGTATTGCTCCAAAGCTGTTGCGTACCGATTTCATTGCGCCATTTTATATCTGCATTAAATTGATATTCGGCAAAAATATTTCCGATAAATTGAGCGGTATGTTGTTGATAATCATTTTGTTGTAAGGCATAAACAGGATTTTGAAGGGGCAAAATATAATTCCCAAAACTATCTTGTGGAGCAAAAATTGACGGCGTTTGTTGTGCCATTTCTAATCCTTTTGGGAAGTGCAAAACCGAAGAGAGCATAAACACCGAATTGACACCAAAATATAACTTTTTTGAGAATTGCTGCATTGCATTCCATCTAAAATTGAGCCGCTCCAGATTATCTCGTTTCAAATAGTTTTGTTCGTTTCGATAATTCAAAAAAGCATAGTAACTGCCTGATTTTGTGTGCTTTTGGGTTGATATATTGAAATTTTGCAATATGCCGAGTTGCGTGATTTCATCCATCCAATTTGTATTTTGCAAGTGTGCCGAGTCTAAATCGAAAGGCGTGGTTTGTGGTTGATTTTCATGGGCATAAGCCTGTCGGTATAATTCTGAAAACTGACTGAAATTCAGTAAGTTAGGTTGGATACTTTGGGAATTTATCCCTGCATAATAACTGGCTTGAATCCCTGTTTTTTTGCCTGTTTTGGTCTTGATGAGAATTACGCCATTTGCGCCTCTTGCGCCATAAAGTGCAGTGGCGGCAGCATCTTTCAATACAAAAATTTGGTCGATTTCATGGATAGAAATATCTGCTAAAGGATTGAAAGACAATAAGTTAGAGCTTTGTGTGAGCATCGCATCCGAAAAAATAGGCATCCCATCTATGACATAGAGGGGTTGGGTGGTGTTGGTAATAGATGAAATTCCGCGAATTTGGGTTTGAAAAGATGGATTGATAACCCCCTGATTTGCAGTATTTTGAACGCCCAAAAATTGTCCCGAAAGTGCATTTTGGAATGTTCCGACAGGAAAATTTTGTTCCCAATCCGCACTATTTTTGGCAGGATTTCGGAGGGATTGAAGTCTAATTTCGGACTCCCATCCTGTTTGTTGCTTATCAATCTGAAGGCTAATTTCAAAATTTTCTTGACTCAAATCTCGAAGTTTAATTTCCTGTGATTTAAAACCTATTTTCTTGAAAATCAGAGTGATATAATATTTTGGGATGTCAAATTCAAATTCGCCTTGCGTGTTGGTAATGGTGTCGAATGCCATGCCTCGTACCTTGACTGTTACGCCTTCGAGCGGAATTTTGGAGTGATTTAAGGTAACTTTCCCCCAAATCGGACGGGTATATTTCTTGGCGTTTTGTGCCTGACTATCAGCGACTAAAAACAAAAATACCGATACAAAAATCGGTACAAAAACATTTTTCATAAGATAAATTTTTTCGGATGAGTATGCACCAAATATACTAAAAGAAGTCGAATCAAAAATAGATTTTTTGAGTTTAACAAATGAGCGTAAAAATAAGTTTAATGAATGATTTTTATATAAAACCTCCGAAAATAACATGAGTTTGATTGCTACTAAAATTCGTCCGAATTATCCAAAAACGACCGAAATTATCCTTAAAATTCGGGGGATGGAAAATCAAAAAGGCAAAATTATGGTGGCTTTATTTGATTCGGAAGCGAACTTTCCCGAAAGACCATTTCGTCGTATAACTGCCTCAATATCAGATGATTTGACTGCCGAAGTTCGGTTTGAAAATTTGGAAGCTCGATTTTATGCGCTTAGTGTTTTGCATAGTGCATCGGGGAGTTCGCAGCCTGAAGTGAATTTTTTGGGAATGCCCACCGAAAAATATGGTTTTTCTAATAATAAATACGGTATTTTTGGTAAATTTCCGGACTTTGAACAAGCCAAATTTGAGGCAAACGGCAAAACTTTTGTCGAAATCAGGATACGAAATATTCGGGAGGTTCTTTCATTGAAATGATTTGATAATCAATACGTTATGGTTGATTAGTAAAAAAATAGTAATACGATTCATAATTTTGTTCAAAAACTTAAATACCACGTCATTATGGCAAAATATATAGATATTGAGGTCATTCATAGCTTGAGCGAGGCGCAACCTAAAAAAGGCACGATTACTAAATATTGGTTGCACCTGATTTCTAATGGTATTGCACAGCCTATTTCTATCCCGGTGATTATTGCACAAGGTGTTGATAATGAGGATGATGCGCCTGTTTTAGGAATTACAGCGGCGGTGCATGGGAACGAACTCAATGGCATTCCTGTCATTCAGCGATTATTTCAGGAAATCGACCCGACTACCTTACGTGGCACATTAATTGGTGTGCCTGTGGTCAATGTGATTTCGATTATGCAACAGCAAAGACGATACGTTGATGGCGTAGATTTGAACCGCATTATGCCCGGCAAAATGAATGGAAATCGGAGCGAAATGTTTGCTTATCGCTTTACAAATCGGATTTTGAAACATTTTGATTATTTATTGGATTTGCATACGGCAAGTTTTGGACGAGTAAATTCGTATTATATTCGGGCGGATATGAAACGGAAAGAAACTGCCAAATTGGCACGATTACAAAATGCCGAAATTATTTTGAATAATACGGGAGGCGATAGCACGGTCAGAAGTGCGGCGGCAGATATGGGCATTCATGCGATTACGATAGAATTGGGCGACCCCAGTATTTTTCAGAAAGGCATGATTCAGGCGGGATTAGTTGGCGTAAAAAATGTCATGGCACATCTCAAAATGACTGATAATGAGATAGTTAAGCCAGAAAAAGCTCCGATTTATTGTAAAAAATCATATTGGATTTATGCCAATCGAGGCGGTATTCTCGAAGTTTTTCCAAAAATTGGACAAATTATCGAAAAAGGCGACCGCATTGCCATCGTTCGGGATGTATTTGGCGATACGATTCAGGTGTATGAAGCCCCCGAATCGGGCGTGGTTATTGGCAAAAGTACACAACCCGTAGGCTACACGGGCGGAAGGATTTTGCATTTAGGAATTATCAAATCGAATTAAAAGCGGAGATAGCACAATTACTTTAAAATAATAGATTTAAGTTTTTGATTTTCAATAAGTTAAATCCCTCTGGCAAAAGAAATTGATGCTTGAGAAAGGACAGAATAATTTCCGAAAAATTCATCTCAAAATTAGGGTTTTATCTCAAAATTTAGCGTTATTGCGTTGGGTTTTGAGCCGAATTATTTTTTATAAAAAATTGTAAATCAAGAACTTATACTATTAAATTGGAACACATACAAGAAATATCTCCGAATCAATTTGAGCCTGTGCTGCATTGGTATCCTAAGGCATTGAATGTGCCTTTGCATCCTACGGTAAGTTATTTTCTGAATCTCTCAACCGAACAGGTGGCGGTGCGTTATTGTCATATGCACCCTGTGGTAAAACCTGCTATTTTGATGGATTTCTTACATTATAAACCTGTTTTTTTTCCATGGTCAGGGTCGGACTTGATTCATGTAACTTCGGCGGGTGCAAAACGTCGTCCTGTCATCATTGAAACAAATTCTTGTCCATCAGGTCAGAAATCAATGCCATTACGCCATGATTACGAGGAAAAAGGTGGTTATCAGTTACTTATCGAAAAAACTTTCAAGCCAATGCTCAAATCTAAACGAGTGGGTACGGGAGTTTTGGCGGTCATTTATGACAAAAATCATGCCGAATCATCGGGTTATGCGGCGGCGATGGCGGATGTAATGAGCGAAAAAGTATATTTGATTCCCTCATTTAATGGGGCGGAAAAATCTTTGGTTTGGCAAAATGAAGCTGGTTTTTTGGAATTTCAGGATGAGGCAGGGGAGATACTCCAAATTCGAGCGGCTTTCCGATACGTAACGCAAAAACCTTGGAATCGCTTGCCTTTGAACTGTAAAACCCTGATTGTCAATCCGATAATTGCTTGTTTGGCAGGCGGACGCAACAAAGCCGTAGCCGCCAAAGCCTATGATTTTATGAACGGCGAACTTAACGGAACGGGACTTAGTATTAATATTCCCGAAACGATTCGGGATGTCAGCAAAGCCGAAGTTCCGTTTTGGGTGAATCGTTTGGGTGGTTTTGCGGTCATCAAAATTCCGTACAGCAATGCAGGACAAGGCGTTTTTACGATTATTAATCCGCAGGAATTGGAGGATTTTATGTCCAAAGACTATGATTATGATAAATTTATTGTCCAGAGTTTGATTGGAAATTATAAATGGAGTTCGTCTGGGTCGCAGGGCAAAATGTATCATGTGGGTACAATGCCTGATAAAAAGGGAAAAAGTTACGTATGTGATTTACGCATGATGATTCATAGCACGGCAGAGGGGTTTTTACCCTTGTCAATTTATGCCAGACGAGCCGAAAGTCCTTTGCCCGAAATTCCAGACCCTGCCATTTCTTCATGGAAAGTTTTAGGAACAAATTTATCAATCAAAATGGGCGAAAATCAATGGAATTCGGATGCAAATCGACTCTTAACCACTGACCGTAGGGAGTTTAACAAAATTGGTATGGGGCTTGATGATTTGATTGAAAGTTACGTACAATCTGTCTTGGCTACGATTGCTATTGACAAAATGGCGGAGAATCTGACCAATTCGAAAGGCAGGTTTCGCTCCAAATTATTTGCTTCGCTCAATGATGATGCCGTACTTTTGAATGAAATTATGAAATCTTAAAATATGATTTTTTTTAGTTTTTAGTACAATAAGACTGCGAACAAGAATAATTGAAATTTTTGATATTTGCCGAATCACAAAAAATCAACGTATTTTTGTGATTCGGTTTTGATATGCTGAATCCCATCGTTACTTGTCTTCAAGAAACAATAAACCGCCAAAAAATGAGGGTATTTCCATCGTTTGACCATCGTAAAAATAGCATGAAAATTAGTTGTATTATATTGATTATCAGTAGTTTATATTTGAATTTTGTAAACGCGCAAGAAGCCCAAAGCCAACGGGTCAAAAATGATGTCGCCCTAATTCGATTGACTGAAAATATGGCACTTTATACCGCTTTTATGTATTTTAATTCGGGATTTGTGCCGATGAACGGACTGATTATCAATACTAAACAGGGATTAGTGATGGTGGATGCGCCTTGGAGTCGAAAGCACACAAAATACGTGCTAAAAAAAGCGCGAAAGATGTTTAAAAAACGTGTGAAATATGCCATTTTGACTTGTGGAAATCCCGAACGCATTGGTGGAATTTCGGAGTTACATCGCAAAAAAGTGATTAGTTTAGCTCAACGAAAAACAGCACAACGAATGGTAGAAAATGGATTTTTACCACCTGATTATCGCCTTGATTTTCAGAGTGATACGACTTTATATTTTGGAAAAACGTCCTTTGAAATTTATTTCCCTGGGGCTGGATATTCACCCGATAATATTACGGTTTATTTACCTAATGAACGAATTTTATTTGGAGGAGGTTTGATTAAATCGGCGACCTCCCGCTATTTGGGCAATACTCGAACCGCCAATCTGCCAGAATGGGAAAAATCCATTCAAAAATTATACGATAAATATCCGTATGTTCGGGTGGTCATTCCTGCACAGGGTAGATATGCAGGATTTGAACTCATCAAACATAGTTTCAATTTGGTTAAAAGAGGATATTAAATGAATTAAAATGATAAAAAGACACATTGTAAGATATGACAGAAATAGCTGAAAAATATATGCAAAGAGCCATCGAATTGGCAAGTTTGGGGATAAGAAATGTGAGTCCAAATCCGATGGTAGGCTGTGTGATTGTGCATGAAAATAAAATTATTGGCGAAGGATTTCATCAAAAATATGGCGAAGCGCACGCCGAAGTGAATGCCATAAATTCCGTACAAAATAAGGTATTACTCTCAGAATCAACGGTTTATGTAACACTCGAACCCTGTTCGCATTTCGGAAAAACGCCACCTTGTGCCGATTTATTAATCCGACATCAAGTCAAAAAAGTGGTCATAGCCAGCACCGACCCAAATCCACAGGTAAATGGCAAGGGGATTGAAAAATTAAAACAAGCTGGTATTCAGGTTATTACAGGAATTTTGGAAAAACAAGCCCAAACGCAAAATCGACGTTTTATCACAAATATTACTCAGAAAAGACCTTACGTGATTCTGAAATTTGCCCAAACTGCGGATGGATTTATTGCTCGTCAAAACTTTGATTCTAAGTGGATTAGTGATGAATTTTCCAGAAAATTAGCCCATAAATGGCGCACCGAAGAGGATGCAATTTTGGTTGGGACAAATACGGCTTTGTATGATAATCCGCAGCTGACCGCTCGAAATTGGTCGGGACAAAATCCGCTCCGTGTGGTGCTGGATAAAAGTTTAAAATTACCTGAAAACTTACACCTGTTTGATGGCACTGTATCTACGGTTTGTTATAATTCAAAAAAAACAGAAATTTATCCTAACTTGGAGTTTGTAAAACTGGATAATTCACATCCTAAATTTATTTTGAAAGATTTATATGCCCGAAAAATTGGTTCGTTAATGGTCGAGGGGGGTAGCCAGATTTTACATCAATTTATGGAATCAAATTTATGGGACGAGTTGCGTATTTTTTGTGCAAAAAAATCTTTCGGAAATGGGATTTATGCGCCTCGTCCCGCAGGTAAATTGATTTGGGAAGAACCATTACAAAACGATAAGTTATTGATTTTCAGAAACATATAAGTTATTTTTTGATGAACAAAGAAACGCCAAAAGCTACCAAAGTCGGGACATACCCACAGACCAATGTTATTTTGAGCATCACGACAGCACTTTTTATGACGGGGCTTTTTGCGCTTTTCATCATTCATGCAGACGAACTCAAGGGATTGATTCGGTCAAATATTCAGATTCATGTATATTTGAAACAAAAAATTGATGCAAAAACTCGGCAACGTGTTGAAAATCAACTTTCTAACTTCAAGTTTATTGACCAAAAAGACGGCAAGGCGCGCATCGAATTTATATCCAAAGAGGAATCAGCACAACGCATGATTGAGGAAACGGGCGAGGATTTTGTCGATTTTTTGGGCGAAAATCCGCTTCGGGATGCGTTTTTGATTCGGATAAAAGAGGAATATTTGGAGCGTAGCAAATTGAAAATTATCCGCACTCGGATTGAAGCACTCGAAGGCGTATTTGAAGTGGATTATCCCGATGTTAAAATTGACCAAATTAACCTGAATATCAATAAAATTGGGGCGGTCATTGCGGTTTTTATGTTTATTTTGTTATTGACGGTCATTGTTTTGATTGCTAATGCTGTCAAATTGGCAGTATATTCACAACGGTTTTTGATTCGGAGTATGCAGTTGGTGGGAGCGACACCGCAATTTATCAAACGCCCGTTCCTGATTCGGGGCGCAATACATGGATTTTTGGGTGGATTTTTGGCATGTACGCTTTTACTCTTAACATTAAGTTTTTTTAATTTGCAACTTCAGGAATTAGCCATATTGCAAAATATTACACGCATTTTGATTTTATTAATATTTTTAGTGATAACGGGTATAACAATCTGTTTAGCAAGTGTTTATGTGGCAGTATCACGTTATTTAGAAATGTCTTTAGATGATTTGTATAAATAATTTTACATTTTTTTAAGTTAAGTATAAAAATCAAAAAAATAATAAAAATGACAGATTTGAACAAAAAAAAATCTTCTGTGCCTTTTGCCTTTAGCAAGAAAAATTATCAGTTAATGGGTGTAGGGTTGGCTATTTTGATGGTAGGATTTATCGTGATGGGCATGGATACTGAGCAACACGGATTTGGATTTATGGGGCTGACGCTGGGTCCTATAATGGTAATGCTTGGGTTTTTATTTCAATTTTGGGCAATTATGCACCGAAGTAAGAAAGCGTAAATTTTGCAATTTTTTTTTACATTTCTTGAAATCTGATTTATTAATTTAAGACCTGCCAAGTTTTCGGTAATTTGGTGGGTTTTGAAGTATTTGAGAATCAGCGTTTTTAACCTAAAAAAACATCTTTCCAAGTTCAAATGCGAAAAGATGCTTTTGTGTGATTTTTTGCTTAATCCAAGAACAAAAATTTAATGAGCAATACTATCAATTTTGATGTCAAATACCAGAGTTTTGCCTGCCATTTGGTGGTTTGCATCCAATTTGACGGTATTTTCAGTAATTTCGATTACCGTAACAGGCACGTCTTGTCCTTGAATATTTGCCATTAACTCGATGCCTAATTCCATGGGCATATCGGGCGGAAGTTGTGTTTTTTCGACTGGAAAAATATATTCGGGATGCGATACACCATAGGCTTTTTCGGGTGGAAGTGTAACGGTTTTTTCTTCGCCAAGAGCCATACCCATAACTGCCTCGTCAAATCCCTGAATCATTTGCCCCGAACCCACCGTAAAACCAAGTGGTTCGTTACGGTTATAGGAAGAATCGAAAACCTCTCCACTTTCAAATTTGCCCGTATAATGTACTTTAACTAAGTCTCCTTTTTTGACTTGCATAAACTAAAGATTTAAAAGTCATAAAAAAATATACCTGATTTTCAGGCATCTAACGATATGTGGCAAAAGTACAAAATATATCCAAGAATTTAAATGGAATCAAAATGGTTTCTATGATATGCTGAACTTTATAAATTGATTTTGTTTAATTTTTCATGGACGGCTCGGCTAATTTGAATATTATTTGTTGATTTTCAGATACTTATATTTTTTTATTGGATACAAAATAGTTTTTATTATTTATCATAAAATGCAATGTGCCAAATTTATTTACGATGGTTTTTGATTTTTGCTTCGTGCCTGATGGTCAAAGCCTGCCATGATCCTAAGCCCGACCTTGTCCAACAGAAGCATTCCCGTTCTGCTTCCTCGACACGCCATAAACAAGAGGCAGACGAAATCATCCAAAGTATGCCTAACCCATTGGAAATCTGCGACTTAATATGTACTTTAGAACAAGAGCATCATCCGCCTTTTTATGTTTCGGAGCGCAACGACATTTCGACATATCACACCAGCTATAAACAAGCAATGAATTTGGGCATTTATCGAACCGACCTTTTTTATGCCAATTATTATCGCAAAACGATTGACATTTTGCGTTATATGTCTGCGATTAATCGGCTACAATCGCAGTTGGCGTATGCCTCCGAAGCCATGCAAAAGCGACTAAGTGCGCTGGAGGAAGTCATCAAAGAAAAACCCTATCATATTGATTCTGTGATATTTGTGCAGGGAAATTTGTTTTTTGAAGATTTTGAGGCGCATTTCCGAGCGATTGACCGCGAGGAGGTCAATGCGTGGATAGAATTGGGAAGCTGGATTGAGGGTGCATATTTGGTAACGCTGCATTACGAAAATGAGCCAAGTGAAGTATTGCGGCATAAATTGGCAGAACAGAAAATTATTTTAGCCCAACTTTTGCGACTAACCGAAATTTATCGGCATCGTCCCGCTTTTGAGCAGATGCACCAAAATATCATTGAACTTTCGGTGCTGTATCAAAAAGTATTACCTGACCAAAACGGTATTTTTACGGTTTCTGACCGACAACTTGTCAAGATTTGTTCTAAAATCAAACATTTACGAGGTAAGGTTATTGGATAATAAATCAAAAATTACATTTCCACTTTGCATTTATTTTGCAAAAAAAAACCTATCCACTGAGATAGGTTTTTTCTAAAAATATTTTTGAGTTATGGGATAATACGTGTCAGAATAATTTTACAAATCCGACAAGCGGGGTCGTTTTCGCTGCAAGGTTGTTCGCTTGTTGGGTTTTCGTTCGGTCTGCCTTCTATTTTATCAACGATAAGTTGCATCTTGGCGTTGGCGGCTTGTTGTTTCAAGATGCGAGCGGCGTTTTGCGCTCTGGAATCGGCTAAAATTTGGTTTTTTTCCTCCGTTCCGCTTCGGTCAGTATAACCGAGTACGGCAATTTTGAATGTTAAATTTTGATTAAATAACGTGGTGTAACTTTTGCCCACCGAATCGAGCGTGTGTATAAAACTTTGCAGATACTGTTTTTCGGCTTCGGAAACGGTTGCACCCGCAAAATCAAATGGAATCGTGCATTCCACGCCATTTTGCATCAATCGGCGGACATTGCTTCGTTTGAGCATGACATCAAGTTTGGAGGCTTCATCCGTTACAGAACTGGCATGAATATCATCCAAAGACGACATGATTCCGCTCACAGTACGCAAAAAACTCATGTTTTCTTCTAATTCAAAAATACCGGTAAACGCTTGCGCCCAAACAACTGTCTGTATTCCAACCAGCAATACGAAAAGCGAAACAATTTTTTTCATGGAGTGTACTTTAATGTTCTGGAGTATGAATTTGATAGTATTAAATGTAACGAAAAAAAGGTAAAACTTGTATGATGGCTTGGTGTGATATTATACAGAATTTGTCAAATTTCGATATTTTTAATGCTTATGATAAATTTTTTGATACCATGTGTACCAGTTTGCGAGCGATAAGTTACGTTTGCCTGCCCAGACAAATAATCGGTCAATAATGCAAAAATGATTCATTTTTTGTAATAAATTTGCAAAAAAAGGTATTAAATAAAAATTTTCGGTATAAAAAGCAAGCCTCAAATGATACCGCACAGACCTTACTAAGGCACGATTTTCGGCGGGATTTTGATTGAGTTTGAAGGCTTTTTGATGCACTTTTAAGGTGGATTCAAGATGCCGATTATTTCCTTTTTTATAAAATGATTTCCCGTGTGAATGGCTCAAAATACGTTTTGAGGTCAGAATTTCATCCTGAAATCCATACCAAAACTGGCGTGCCGAGCGTACCCAAAAGTCATAATCTTCGTAGCTCAAATGCTCGTCATATCCCTTTAATTTTTCTAAAACATCACGGCGTATCATCATCGTGGGCGAACAGATGTAAGATTTTCCGATAATATGTC
Source organism: uncultured Cytophagales bacterium (assembly GCA_964577275.1). Classification (GTDB taxonomy): domain Bacteria; phylum Bacteroidota; class Bacteroidia; order Cytophagales; family Thermoflexibacteraceae; genus UBA2561. The sequence continues at coordinate 18,717 of CAZNYR010000057.1, forward strand.
CATAAATATTACCCGAAGGAGGCAAATGCAGTAATTTATTTGACGAATTGCGCTTATAAAAGGTTTGCGTAATATTTCCTGCAAAATCCATTAAAAATGCGTCTGAAAAGATGACTCCGTATCGTTCGTCCAGATTTTCAAAAAAAGCAACCTGCCGAGCGATGCGGTCAGGATGCAATACGTCATCGGTGGCAAAATCAATGATATATTTGCCTTTTGCGTGTTGAAATCCGAGATTAAACGCCCGACAATTCCCCAGATTTTTGGAAAGTAAAAGGGTTTTAGTGGGTGGATATTTCTTGGCAAAATCCGAAATCAAAGCGGGTGTTCGGTCGGTGCTGGCATCATCCACAATAATCGTTTCGATATTTGTATATGACTGATTTATAACGGATTGTAGGGCTTCAAGCACGTATTTTTCGTGATTATATGCCAAACAAATCATGGAAACCAAAGGATTTTTCATGGCTTAATTTCGGTGTTGGAATCCCGATTTTGGTGTTGCCAAATGACCGATTGTATCGGTGGTTTTGCGTTTTCGTCTGCGGACTTTTTGGCGTGTTTTTTTCTTTTTGATTCCTTTGTTTTGTTGGTTAGATTTTTCCAAAATTACAAATAAGGCAATCAAATAAAAGGGCATCAGCGGGATTTTATAGCGCACTAACGCCCCGAAATTTCCCGAAGCCACGCCCACGGCAAAAGCAAACATGATGGCAAAAGCTAAAAATGCCGCCACAGGAGGCTCGGCAATAATGATTCGTAATACTTTCAGGGGATTGGAATCTCTAAAAATACGCAAGGTCAAGATTAAAAATCCGAAGGCTTCAAAAGCCGATAACAGCCGCACGGGATTAAAACCTACTTCCCAAGGAAAAGGACGAAACAAGGAAACTGCCACAGCCTGAGGCAGATACCGAAATAATCCTGTGAGTGTGCCGTCAAATTCGCCGAGGTCATAGCTGCCACCTTCCGAACTGATGCTTTGCAAATAATTGGACGTAACGGCGGTTTTTTCTGCCAGTCGGTCAAAGCTATATTCCGTTCCTGTGGTCAGTTGAGTTACACCAATATACCCCCCATAGGCAGCCCCAATAAATAAAACAGGCGCAATAATAACCCGTAAAAACCACGATTTAATCGCAGAATTATATTCCAAATAAAACCATAATGCCAATGCAGGAAGCCAACAAATTAGGATATATAATTTTACCTTATAAATTAACCAAAATCCGAAAAGCAAAAGCGGAACATGAATAAAGGGGCTGCGGCGTTTGATAATTCCAAAATAAAATCCATAAAACGAAACGCCCAACGACCCAAAAGTAAGCGTATCTTTCATCAATCCAGACCCCCAAAAAACGACCGATGGGATGAAAAAACAAATGATAAAAATTCGTTTACGCATTCGAGGATAAATATCGGCAAAAGACAGATACATCAATGCCGTACCGATGAAACTATAACACGAAAAAATAAGGGCTTTGACCGTGTATGTTCGAGAGGTCAATAGGTCAATGATGGCAACCAGACGCACGACAAAATAGGTGCGTTCGTCGCCTTTTTGTACGAAAATATTTCTGCCCGTAAAAACCCGTAAATCAGCCTGTTGCTCGGCAATACTTTGCGTAACGATACGGAAATATTTATCGAAATCGAAGGTGGCAATCACGGCAATTTGATGTCCGAGATGATGATAAGAAATCGTATCGCCACCGCCGTAATAATAGGTATAAATCACGCCCAAGGCGATTGCCCCAATGAATTTGGAATACAAAGCCCACGTATAATATTTTGACAAATATCTGTCTTTTATTGTATTGCGAAATGATAGCGCAATCACGGTCAATATCAACAAATAAATCGGAGTAATAAAAAAATCATGGGTTGTCATGCCTTTCTTTTTGGGTGGCGAAATCAGGAACAAAAATCTGGAAAAACAAATAATTTACCTAAGAAGTGGGCTAAATTCCAGTCAAAAATCTGATTATCAATAAATTATTTCCAGCAATATTTGGCTTTCAATTTTCTGATTTCATCGCCATAAATTTTGGAAAAGCCATATTGTTCGGCTTTGTCGAGGTCGGCGCAGGCTTTTTTGAAGTTTTTTTGTGCCAAATAAATCAAGGCACGATTTCGGTAAGCATAGGCATTTTCTGTCCACAGGTCAATACTTTTATTCACATCTTGCATGGCAATGGGGTAATTTTTGAGCTGATAATAGGCATACGCCCGATTATTATAAAAAAGAGGGTCTTCGGAAGTGCCTAATAATTCTTCAAAAAGTTGGATGGCAGCCTCAAATTGCCCAAATTCGGCTTTGAGCAATGCCAAATTATTTTTGGTGCGTAAATCATTCGGAGCAAGACGCACAGCGTGCTGAATGGCATCAAATGCCAAATATTCGTTGCCAATTCGGCGATAGAGTAGGGCAATATTATTATAAATATCGAATTTATTATCAGCCAAATCCAAAGCCTTATAAAAATCATCGGTTGCCGATTCGTAATATTGAGCTTGCATTTTGGCTAACCCTCTCTGATTCAGGGAATAACAAACAATTCCGATATTATTTGTGCGTGCCAATACATTGGTAAAATCGGCAATGGCTAATTCGGGTTTTTGGTATGCCATGTTGAGGTTTCCACGTGCATAATGCGCCATATAATTATTGGTATCCAGTTGGATGGCTTGGTCAAAACTGGCGAGTGCGTTGGTATAGTTTTGATGGTCAAATAGATAGACATTTTTTCGGTCTTCCTGCCAAATTCGTGCGGTTTTTCCGATAAGTTCGCCCTGTGCGATGTAGGCGATTGGATTTTGCGTTCGTAGTTCGACCGCTTTACGATACAAAACGAGTGCCTGCGTAATATTACCGCTGGTTTGGGCTTCTTGGGCTTGGTCGAGGTAATCGGTGGCGGTTTGCCCGAATAAATACCAAGGACACAAAAATAGGATAAAAAAATAGCGCATAACTCCGTAATTTAATTAAGGAAGACAAAAAATTCAGGAACTTACTCCATGGTTTCCCATAATAATTATACGAAAAATCTGCTAAAAACTTTATCTTTCAGATTATTTTTTTTTGATTTAGAGTTAAAATGCTTCGTAAAATAACGGGATAATTGCCGAAATTTTGGTTTCAAAATAGGGTTATTTTGTAGGATTTACTTACCTTGAAATCGAGATAAAGATGCGTGAAAAATCAATCCAAAAATTACTTATGTCCAAAATTATCGAAACGCTCAAACAATCTGATTTATTCAAAAATTTATCGGATGATGCGCTCCGTTCCATCGCTCAATCGGCAAAGGTGCGGCAGTTTTTTCCCGAAGAGATTATCGTCTGGCAAGGCAATCCGAGCGATAGTTTGTATCTGATAACCAATGGGATAGTGGCGGTCAAGAAAATATTATCCACCGATAGCAGTCAGACCTTGGCATATCTGATGACGGGGCAGACCTTTGGCGAAGTCGGAATTTTAGAGAATCGTCCACGCTCGGCAAATGTCGAGGCGGTCAGCGATGTGGATGTATTGGTCATTCGGCGTAAAGAATTTATGCGTATCTTACATGAGTTTCCCAGCGTAGCCATCGAACTTGCCCGAATGTTGGGCAAATATCTCATCGAATCCAACCGAAGACAAAGCCGCAAAAGCGATAATATCAAAGTGATTCTTATTTTTGATTTGTTTGAAGGTATCGGAGCCACAACATTGGGGGTTATGCTGACGCGTTTCATGCGTGAAAAGACCAGAAAATCAACCGTTTATACCGAATATCCCAACGCCCAACAACTGATTAATGATTTTAGTCTGGACAAAAAAACCAAGATTTTTAATCATGCTTTGGGCTATGATGTGGCGATTCATTTGCCTCAATTTACGGGGGTTTCAGGCAATTTTCAGGCAAATACATTATTGAATTATTTGATGGGAGCGTATGAAAATAGTATTATTACGGTCAAACGAAAAGCAGAAGACCAAATTTCGGAGGATTTAGTGATGATGTTGGATTATGCTGACCAGATTCTGATTCAGATTCCGCCTTCCAAAGAAATTTCCGAGCGGGTCGAGCAGACCATCAAAGGCATCAAAAAACACATCAACACAAAAGATACGCCTATTTTTACGGTGATTTCACGCACTTTCGAGAATCAAACCATGGATATTTCGGGCATTTCGCATGATTTTGAATTGCCTTTTACGGAGAATTTTCCTACGCTCGAACAAATCCATCAGGGGACAGTTTCCGTGCCGAATGCCGTTGCCGAAGTGGTCGAGGCTTTTGTCGATAGACTTGACCGCACCAGCCAAATAGGACTTTTTATCCCGACAACGGTCGATGTCGATAAAGAAATTGATACGGCGGAATACGTCAATCGTGCCTTGAATTTCTTGGCAGAACGATTCGGAGGCGCAACCAGCAAGGAGGCAAGTGGCGTGTGGAACAGTAGCGAAATTGGGCTGGTAGGCGAGAAAGTGTTTATTGTCCATACTTACGTAACGCCCTCAGACTTAAATAAATATCTCGATGAAATTATCGAATTTATTAAAGTACTCAAGGTGGAATTACGGCAGGAAGCCATGGCATTAGAAGTAAATCAGCAACTGACCTTGATTTGATAAAAAATAACTCATCCCAACACAAAAAAACTCGTCAGATTTTGATATTTGACGAGGTAATATATTGATTATCAATAAGATACAAAATCTAAATTAGGGTTTTATACCCCCCGAAAAGGATAGGAGCGCAATAATGTATTTTCGCACGGCATACAATCAGTTTTGTGCGTTTTGGGCTTGACGTGGCGAACGCTTATATTTTTGAGGTGTTCTCCGATTTGGCGAAAGATTTTTTTATAATTCATGGTTTTTGGTATTTTCATGGTCAATGTATGGATAATGTGATGACGGCTTTCGTTTCCTTGTATTTGTTTGATTATCAAGGAGTTTAGGGCTTTTGTTTTTGATTTATTTTAGATATAAAATATCATCAACAAAAATCATGCTTAAAAATATGATGCCCAAAAAAAAGTCGTTCATAATTACCAAAAAAGATACATTATGAACGACTTTTTAGGGGAAAAAACCAATAAAGCGTGTAATTTAGACAATCTTAATTAAGACATTTTGTCTTCGATATACGCTACGGCTTCGCCGACTGTAGAGATTTTTTCGGCAGCGTCATCAGGGATGGACACATTAAATTCCTTCTCAAATTCCATAATAAGTTCGACAGTGTCCAAAGAATCAGCTCCCAAATCGTTGGTAAAACTTGCTTCAGGCGTAACCTCTGAATCTTCAACACCCAACTTATCTACAATGATTTCTCTTACTTTTCCAGCAATATCTGACATCGTACAAAGTTTATTTTAGTTAATTTTAAAAGCACACGCAAAGAAATAGATTTCAAACCGTAAAACCAAACCTTTGCCTCTTTAAAAACGTTAAAAATTGTTTTAATTTAATTTAAAATTATTGATAATCAATGAGTTATGAATATATTTTGGCATGAAAAATTATCACGTTTTTATCCGATTTCCCAGGCGATGGATTCATTTTGGGTATATAATCGGATGATTTTTGCATCTGAAGAATAGGCTTCAAAACACGCATCCTCAAGATATTCCACGAGATAAGATTTGAGTCCGCGCGCTCCTGTTTCGCGTTGCATACTTCTCTGAACGATAAGGTCATAAACTGATGATTCTATAACTAACTGAATATCATCAAGTTGTAATTCACGGCGGTATTTTTCAATCGTATTTTTTTGTAAAATGGCTTTCAGATTTTCGGCATTCAAGGCATCAAACGGCACAATCCGAGCGAATCGCCCCATCAATTCGGGCATCAAGCCGTATGCCTCAAAATTGACGGCTTTTTCGACCTCCTCTTTGGTAAATGCCGTAGAAATTCCATACTGACGCAATGCGCTTTTTTGTCCGAAACCGATATTTTTTTCTTTGGCATATAGGGTATTTTTGAACCCTGAAAATGCACCACAAGCAATAAAAGGTACATTTTCGGTATTGAAAGTAATGCGTTCGCCGTAACTGGCGTGTAAAATATCGTAAGGTACATCCAATTCGGAGGACTCCAACATTTTCAATAATTCACGCTGTACGCCTGCTCCTGTTACGTCTTTGGTCGTTCCTGCTCCCGAGAAAACGGCGTTATTTTGCCCGGTTGCCAGCTTATCAAATTCGTCCAGACAAACTACGCCAAAGGCAGCTTGCCAGCTTTCTTCGGCAACGTGCATGAGCCGAGTTAGAATCGTATTTACGTCCTGTCCGACATAGCCTGTTTCCGAAAAATTGGTTACGTCCACAATGACCGTAGGAATTTTGAGGATATGCTGAAATAATAATTCAATCAAATACGTTTTGCCGCTTCCTGTCGGACCCATGAGCAAATAATTTTCTTTGGCGGGCAATTCCTGACGAGGTAAGGAATTAACCATTTGACGAGGCGTTTGATATGTATCAATAATTAAATTTTCGACAGCTAAGAGCATATTTTGGGGGATTTGAAAATTATTTTTCATCTTGTTTTGTGGATAAAGACCTGCCAAAAAAGTACCAAAATTACAATTTTACCAGAAAAAATGTGGATAAAACCATGATGAGAGGTACTTTGTATGAAAATAAATACAATCTACGATTTTAACAAATATAACCCACGATTTTAATCGTGGGTGGGGGATATAGAGATGTGGATGGAGTTTGACCTTTGTTGGTGTTTTAGTGAAGGGACACCAACGAAAACAAATACTTGATTTTCAA
>CAZNYR010000058.1:0-556 GCA_964577275.1 uncultured Cytophagales bacterium
GTGGCTTATAACGAGTCGATTCGGGGCAGCCATGTTTTTTTGATTCAATCCACCAATCCGCCCGCCGATAATTTGATGGAATTATTATTGTTGATTGATGCCGCCAAAAGAGCCTCCGCAGGCTATGTTACGGTGGTTTGCCCGTATTTTGGGTATGCACGCCAAGACCGCAAAGACCAGCCCCGTGTGAGCATTGCGGCAAAGTTGGTGGCAAATGTGATTTCGGCAGCAGGCGCAGACCGCATCGTAACCTGTGATTTGCACGCCGGACAAATTCAAGGTTTTTTTGATATTCCGCTTGACCATTTGACTGCCTCGACAGTTTTCGTGCCGTATCTCAGAAGTTTGGAAATTCCGTTATTATTTGCTTCGCCAGATATGGGCGGAGTGGCACGCACACGCACTATCGCTCAACATTTTAACGCTGAAATGGTCATTTGTGATAAACACCGAAAACGAGCCAACGAAATCGCTTCGATGCAGGTCATCGGCGATGTTACGGGAGCAGATGTCGTTTTGGTTGATGACATGGTCGATACGGCAGGCACATTGTGCA
>CAZNYR010000058.1:566-23351 GCA_964577275.1 uncultured Cytophagales bacterium
CAAGGCGGCAGTATTGCTCAAGGAAAAGGGCGCAAAATCCGTGCGGGCAATCTGTTCACATCCCGTTTTGTCGGGGCGTGCCTACGAAAATCTTGCCGAATCAGAATTGGAAGAATTGGTCGTAACCGATACGATTCCGCTCAAGCACGCCTCCGAAAAAATCAAGGTGCTTTCGGTTGCCGATATGTTCGGAAAAACCATCCGTAAAATTTATGATTACGAGTCAATTAGCACCTTATTTATCTAAAAAAACGCTGTATTTTTCCATAAATGCAGCGTTTTTTCATTGAAAATCCTCAACTTAGGGCGTAGAATCCTGTTCTGCGTCCGTTTTTTTCACCTAAACTTCTGACCCCGATGGAATATATCAAGCACCTCAAAAAGTTATTGTTCATTGATATTGAAACCGTCCCAATCCGTAAAACTTATCAAGAGCTTTCGCCCGATATGCAACAGTTTTGGACGCATAAATCGGGGTTTATTGCGCCTGACAAATTACCTGCCGAATCCTTTACGGAGTGCGCTGGAATTTATGCCGAATTTGCCAAAGTTACGGCGGTGGGCTTTGGTTTTTTTCGGGAAAATACTGCCCAAGAAATCGAACTTCGGGTGAAATCTATTTGGGATACGGACGAAAAATCGCTCTTGGAAGAGTTTTCGGTTTTGCTCAATAAATTCAAACATGAAACCCTCTTGGTCGGGCATCACGCCAAGGAATTTGACTTTCCGTTTTTGTGTCGGCGGATTTTGGTCAATGGATTGCCTTTGCCTTCTTTATTGCCTTTGCAAGGGCGTAAACCTTGGGAAATCAAACACTTAGACACGATGGAGATGTGGAAATTTGGCGACCATAAAAAGTTTACGCCGTTGCCACTTTTGGCTGAAATCTTTGGCATTGAAGCAAACATGAATCTGGATGAGCATTTGATTTATAAATTGTATTATCAAACCGAAAATTATGCCGAAATTGCCAAACATTGCCAGAAAAATGTCATGCTTACCGCCCAACTCTATCTTTGTTTGCAAAATTATCCCCGCCTGAAATCCGAAAATATTTCTATAACATCTTGATTATCAGGTAGTTGTTTGATTATATGGGATAACACTAAGTTCATAATATTATGTACAATATATGACACGAACAAAATATTTATCGGCGATAAAATCAACAAGAACGCCAAATAAGAAGTTATTGATTTGTAACTTTGTTGAGTTTTTATTATCATTAAATAAATCAGCGAAGTCTGTTAAAACGTAGATTTTGCTCCAACGATATAGTTTACGAATATGGGATGTGGTTCATCATGTGGCTCGTGTGGCACGGTAGCGGAGGGCGGTGTTCCGAAGGGATGTCGCAGCAATGGAAGCTGTCGGACGAGCGGTTGTAATAAATTGGATGTTTTTGATTGGTTGGGCGATATGGGATTGCCTCAAGACCAACTTTTTCCGATTGTCGAAGTACGCTTCAAGGGCAATCATAAAGGATTTTATCGTGTGCCTGAAGGCTTGGAAGTGATTACAGGTCAGGCAGTTGTGGTAGATGTCCCGAATGGGCATCATCTGGGTCATGTATCTTTGCAGGGCGAGCTGGTGCGCCTGCAAATGCGTAAGAAAAAAATCAAAGATACGGACGAAAACATCCGCCGTATTTATCGGATAGCGACCGCCAAAGACCTCGAAATGTTTAAGGAAGTCAAGGCGCGCGAAAACCCAACGATGTATCGCGCACGGCAGATTATTCAGGAAATGGGACTGAAAATGAAACTCTCGGACGTAGAATATCAATCCGACAATATAAAAGCTACGTTTTATTATTCGGCGGATGAACGAGTTGATTTTCGGGAACTTATCAAATTATTAGCGTCCGAATTTCGTATTCGGGTTGAGATGCGTCAGATTAGCCTCCGACAGGAAGCCGGACGACTGGGCGGTATTGGCTCGTGCGGGCGTGAATTGTGTTGCTCGACATGGCTTACGGATTTCAAAAGTGTAACGACCGTGGCGGCACGCTACCAAAATTTATCCCTGAATCCCAGCAAGTTATCTGGGCAATGCGGACGGCTCAAATGTTGCCTCAATTACGAGCTACAAACCTATATGGATGCCCTGAATGATATTCCCAAATTGGAAAAACCTATCGAAACACAAAAAGGCAAATTGACGCTCCAAAAAACTGATATTTTCCGTAAAATCATGTGGTTCAGTTACGAAAAAGAAAATACATGGATACCCGTTTCGGTGGGGCGTGTCAATGAAATTATCGAACTGAATGCCCAGAATATCAAGCCCGAAATTTTGCTCAAAGAAAATGCAAATCCTGTCGAAATATTACCCGACTGGCAAAACGACTTGAGTCTGGAAGAGGGCGCAATTCCACAAGAAAAACAAAATAAACGCACCCGAAAGAGACGACCAAATCGGCATAAAAGACCAAATCCGACTGCCGAACCGCAAAATACTGAATCACAGAAAAATGTGGTTTCCAATACAAATTCGGAGGGGCAGGAGAGTGCGCCAAAAAATCAGCCCAATCATTCGGAGAATGCCAATTCAAATTCGGCACAGCGTCCGAATCCGAGAAGAAATACACGAAAATCGCCTCAACGCCCTAATAATCAACAGCCTAAGGATAATCGGAATCGTCAAAATACGAATCCGAATGCAGACCCCAATTCGACCAGAAACAACAACCAAAAGCCAAATCAGCCCAAGCGATTCAACAAAAATCAGAATTCCAAGACGGACGGCAACCATAAACCTAACCCGAAACCTCGGCGACAGGGCGGAAAACGTCCGCACCCAAATCCGAAAAACAATCCACCCAACCAAGACAAACAAGAATAAATGAATTGCTTGATAATCAAGATATTAAGCCTCAAATATTAAATTTTTTAATCGTATGGAGAGCATGATTTTTGTTCTGGTCGGAATTTTAGTTACTTATGTCGGTGGCATTCCGTTCGGAATGATTAATCTGGCGATGATTGATATTAGTGTCAAAAAAACACTTCGGGAAGGCGCATGGTTTGCAGTAGGGGCTTCGTTGGTCGAAATTCTGGAGGCAAGTGTGGCGTTATTTTTTGGTGTTTTTGTGCAACAACTTTTGGATAATTATCAGGGTATTAATTTGGGCTTGGCGGTGGTTTTGGTGGGTGTTGGTATTTTTTTCGTGTTGCGGAAAGTTTCCGAAGAAGACCTGAAGGCACAACGCCAAAAATCTACCGCACGCCGCCAGTATCCCATCGGAAATTTTGGCAAAGGCATTGTCATTGCGTTGCTCAATCCGCAAGCGGTGCCCTTTTGGGTGTTTAGCCTCACGATTTTGGGACAAAACTTGGCGATGACGTTTGGACAATTTTCCGAAATTATGCCTTTATTAGTGGGCATTTTTTTGGGTAAACTTACGATTTTGATGACCTTTGGCATATTTTCCATCCGTCTGAAATCAAGGCTTAAATTGTGTTGTGGCGTGATTGATAAATCTTTGGGTGTATTATTTTTGATTCTCGGAGTGATTCAGGGTGTGCGCTTTTTCTTTTACTAAAAAATCGCCACGTAATTTAAAAAAAGGACGGAAAAAACCAAAGGCTCAGTTCCGCCCGAAGGCTGGATTTTGGTGCGATGTCCAAGGTGATAAAAGGAACGGTAAAGACTTGCCTATTTTTTTGTATCACTGGGTGCATCTAAAGACGGGAAGTAATTGTTTTTGAGTATCTTATGCGCCAATTTAGAATTAAGACACACGGTTTCAAAGCCTATAAAATTACTTGGGAGCTTGTAAAATCGCAATGCTGAAAAGAAATATTCTGAAAAAAGAAACCTGAAAAAGAAACACTAAAGAGATAAAACTCGATGTCATATTTTAACTTGGAACGAAATAGTACATCGAGTTTTAAAACAAACTAACACACATAACTGACTGATGAAGAATGCAACTGGTTGTTTGCTCTGTGGATGCTGGTTGTTTGGGGTTTTATCTTATTTGCTTTTATTATCTTTTTACTCTCAATCTTATAATGACAAGGGACAAAATCCCAAATGATTATACTGTAAATGTACTATTAAAAATAAGTAAAATCTAATCTGTTACCCCGAACCTCCTGATTTGCGGCGTGAACCTCCCGATTTGTGGCGTGAAGTTCCTGATTTGTGGCGTGAAATATTTTGATGTTTTTTTGATGTAATGAATAGAAATAAAATTACCAAATTTTGAGTAGCTCAACCATTGCATCTCGGACACTATGGCTCATAGGTACTTGTACTCCGTTGGTTAAGGTAATGAGTCTTTCTTCTTTGATAATGTAAGAAATATGTTTAATATTCACAATAAATCCACGATGTGGACAAAAGAAAGTATTCTTAGGCAAGTCATGAGCGATATGAAGTATGGATTGCCGAACGACATAAGGCGAGCGGTTTTCTTCAAAGATATAGACGTGTTTGTCATGGGCTTTGAGATAAAAAATATTATCAGGATTAATCATGTGCAAATATCCTTTGTTGTCTTCGATAAAGATATAGTTTTGTAGTATCGTATTTTTATAAACTAACTTAAAAGGTGCTTGCAACCAGTCGGCACTTTCGTATCGTTGTTGGGCATGAGCAATTAATTTATTGAAGTTGGCTTCGGTATAATTAGTACGCCGAAGCATGGCACAGGGGAATTTCTGTTCGATGTCATCGTATTCGGTGTGGTCATCAGAATCCTGAATAAAAAGGACGGGCGCACTTTTTTCATGTTTTAGTTTTTGTCGTAATGTGGAGAGCCATGTTTTTTCGAGATGAGTGGGCTGGGCTGGGTCGGTGGGCATATTGAGTACCGAAACGACCAAATCCCATGTTTTCATGTCCGCCAAAAAATGCAAAGCCTCGCGCCAAGTGCTTGCCCGCTCCACGGCGGTATAGCCTCGGTTATAGAGTGCGCCCTGAAATAAGTGCGCCCATTCGCTATCGTAATCAATGACTAAGGCTTCCATGTAGTTATTATTTTTAGGTGCTACTAATTTTTGGTTTTTTAAGCACCTAAGGAATCACTCGAAATATACAATTTTATCCTGAATAATACCAATTTGATAGGATTGATGCATGGGTAGTACGGACTGGTAGCATGATATATAATTGATAATCAACGAAATACAAAATCGTGAATCTTGTCTGACGATTCGTTTTAGAGTTGTTCCAAATTTGTGTATTTCAGATATAAAACCGATAAAATTAAGGATTTTTTGTCTGAAATATATTATTTCACCAAAATTGTATTATTTTTAGTTTCTCAAGATTAAAGCATCACAACACCAAATAGGACAGACCAAATAAAACCCAAAAAATATGGCAATCGGTAAATTTTTCGATAAATTCAAGGGCAAAAAACGCACCGAGAACGAGGAGTTTTTGCTTCCTGAAGATGTTACTTTATGGGACTTAAAAAAAGGCTATATGCTTGATTATGACTTCAAAACGTGGGAAGTCAAAGGCGTATATGAATATGATTGGGGCAGAACAGGCAAAAGCACCGAATATAAAATCCATGATGGCGCAGAATATTTGTATATGCACGTCGATGAGCAGGAAGGCGAATTATTGATTTCGATGGCACAAAAAATCAAAATCTCGGATTTGCAAGGCAAAATCTCCAATCATTCGACCGCAGGCGTGGGCTTTCAGGTCAAGTCTGATGCCCTGACCACAGGCGAAGGACAAGCCATCCGAAATGCCATTTTGCAAAAAAATACGCCCCCCAAAGAACTCAATTATCAAGGAACGACTTATTATATGGACGAGGAAAGTGAAGGCTTTTTTCGGGATATGGATGAGCGCGAACGCTTCCGATTTGTGGAGTGGAATTACGAAGACAGTGCCGAAGAGAAATTCGTGTCGATTTCTCGATGGAGCGAAACCGAACTCGAAGTGTATGCGGGCGTATATGTACAAGATTTTGAAATCTCAAGCATTTTACCTCGCTCATAAATTGCGCCTAAAAATTATCCGCAAATTTGGCATTTTTTGTAGATTTGTGGGATTATAATTTGGTTACTAAAATTTTGATGTTCATAAAAAATTAAGTTTAACATGAAACGAATTGTCTATTTAATGCTATTTTGTCTGCCCATGATTCTGAACTCGTGTGGGTGCAGTAGCGATAAGCCTAAATTCACAAAAAATTCTGTGGATGAATTGATTAAAAAAATGGATAAACTCCAAAATTTTACGATTATTCTGCATGATATGGACGTAGAGGAAGGTACTTTTGGGGATAAATATTTTCACGTTTATAAAATTATTAAGGAAATACCCAAAAAAAATACGTCTTCCCGTGATACTGAAGCCTCTGATATATTTCGGTTTGCCAAATTTCAGCAAAACCAAAAATTAGTCAAGGACGATGACGCTTCAACTTCGACCGCCTCAACCGAAGATGCCGCCGACCAAACGGACGATTCGCTCCAAGTCGTTGAACCTACGGGCGAACCCGAATTTGAAATGAAGGAAGAACTGACCGAACGCACCGAAGTTTCTGAAGAATATTTTTTCAAAAATGAAAATAATATGGGCATGGAAATCGCCTCCAAAGTCGATGGAAAAGTCAAAAAAGAAGTTGCCCCAGCGGGTTTTAGCAATTATGTCGGTAACGAAAAATACGGAAAATGGCAAAACCGAAGCGATGGCTCGTCATTCTGGGAATTTTATGGGAAATACGCCATGATGAGTAGTTTATTTTACATGATGACAGGACCTACGATTTACCGAAGCCATTATATGGATTATCGCCGAAACTATCACGGCACAGGACGAGCCTACTACGGACGAGGTTCGGGCGGAGGATACGCTTACGGGACGCGAAGCTCTTATATGCAAAAATCACGCCCTAATTTTTACAGTCGCCGTTCCTCCAAAAGTTCATGGTCAAGCAGGAGTTCAAGCTCATCCTCTTATGGTTCGAGCAGTGGTTCGAGTTCTTATGGCAAAAGTAGTAGTAGCAGCAGCAGCAGCACTTCCCGAACAGGAACAGGCAGTATGCGAAGCAGTGGCGGCGGCTACGGAAAATAATTTTAAGACAATAACTAACTTCCTGAATAAGAAGAGATTATCCCGAAAAATGGATAATCTCTTTTTTCTTATGGATTGATAACAATTTTATGCAACACGAAAAAAATAGTCGGCTTCACCCCAATTTATGCCTTGCCGTACATCAGGCACTCAATGCCATTTTTTTGGACAATCACCATGCCGATAAGGTCGTACAGGAATTGCTCCAATCAAACAAAAAATGGGGAGCGCGCGACCGTCATTTTATTGCCGAAAGTATTTATGAAATTGTCCGATGGAAACGACAACTTTTATTTTTGGTAAATTTAGAATTGATTGAAAATCAGGAAGATACACGAATTTTATTTGCCATTTGGGTAGTTCGGACGTATGGAAATTTACCTGCTTGGGAGATGTTTGAGCAAATTGATTTGGGGGATTTTCAACGCCAAGATTTACAGACTGCACCCCGCAAAATTAGGGAGTCGATTCCCGATTGGCTCGATGAATTGGGTGCATCGCAAATTCCGAATTGGGATGCCGAAATTCAGGCACTCAACCAAACAGCGCAGGTCATTTTGAGGGTCAATACCCAAAAAACAAGCCGTGAGGAACTCCAAAAATTATTGGCAGAACAGGCTATCGAAACCGAAAGTATCGCACACATTCCGAGTGCTTTACGGCTCAAAATACGCCGAAATATCAGAACTTCGGCACATTTTAAGGATGGACTTTTTGAGATACAAGATGCTGCTTCCCAGTTAGTTGCGCCTTTTTTGGATGTCCAACAAAATCATGTCGTGATGGATGCCTGTGCGGGAGCAGGTGGCAAAACATTGCATCTGGCAAATCTGCTTGGCAATCAGGGCAAACTCGTGGCGATGGACATAGAAAAACCAAAGTTAATCGAATTACAGAAACGTGCCACAAGAGCCGATGCACGCCTTAAAACCCTGTGGATTAGGAACTTAGAAACGCTAAAACCTTATCAAAATACGGCTGACCGTTTGTTGTTGGATGTGCCGTGTTCGGGCTTAGGCGTTTTGCGCCGCAATCCTGATGCCAAATGGAAATTAACGCCAAAATTTTTGCAAAATGTAGTGCAAAAACAACAACGGATTCTGACAAATTATGCTCCTTTATTGAAGGTCGGCGGCAAAATGGTATATGCCACGTGCAGTATTTTACCTGCTGAAAATCAGGAACAAATCCAATATTTTTTGGAAAAACATCCGCATCAATACGAATTGCTTTCCGAGCAAACTGTTTCGCCTGCCCAAAGTCAATTTGATGGATTTTATATGGCGTGTTTGCTCAAAAAATCATAGTTTTGGGCAATTTCAAAATCATACGAAAATATAGAATTTCTGACTTTTTGAAACCTATTTTCGGGCAGTTGGTTAATCTTAGGCAAATCAAAAACTAATCCCAAAACTTGTGAAAGAGTTAGCTTATCTCAATAAATATTTTTGGAAATACAAGCATTTGCTGGCTTTCGGCATTTTGTTTACGGTCATTTCGGTCTTATTTCAGATTATTCCCGCCCAATTAGTGCGGTACGCTTTCGATTCAGTTAGCGATATGATACGCATTTATCCGCTATACGAAGGCTTTGAAAATCAACAAGATAGCCTGTACGAATTATTTGCGTTTTCGGTCTTGATGTATGGCGTGCTGATTGTTTTGATGGCATTAATTCGGGGTGTATTTTTGTTCATGGTCAGGCAAACGATTATCGTGGTGTCGCGCTATATCGAATATGATTTGAAAAATGAAATTTTCCGACAATACCAACATTTGCCGCTCAGTTTTTATCGCCGAAATAATACGGGCGACCTGATGGCACGAATCTCCGAAGACGTAAATTATGTCCGAATGTATCTGGGTCCCGTCATCATGTACGGCTTAAATATGCTGATTTCTTTCAGTTTGGTGGTTTCTTTTATGCTTACCATCAACGTAAAATTAACGATTTTTTCCTTGTTGCCTTTGCCCGTTTTATCCATTTGTATTTACTATATTAATAGCATCGTCAATCGTCAATCTACCAAAATTCAGGAAAGTTTATCGCAAATGACCACTTTCGTACAGGAGGCATTTTCGGGAATCCGCGTGCTGAAATCGTTTGTCAGAGAAGCTGATTCGTACCAACAATTTGAGCGCAAAAGTATAGATTACAAAACCCAATCACTAAAACTGGCGTTGGTCAATGCCTTGTTTTTTCCGATGATGCTTTTATTGATTGGATTTAGTACGATTCTGACTGTTTATGTGGGGGGCATTGAGGTCATTGATGGCACAATTACGGCTGGAAATATTGCCGAATTTATTATTTATATCCATATGCTGACTTGGCCTGTGGCGGCATTGGGATGGATTTCCAGCATGACACAACGGGCGGCGGCATCCCAAAAACGCATCAACGAATTTCTGCACGAACAAAATGATATTATTTCAACCGATAATCTGAAAACCGAAATCATGGGTAAAATTACGCTCGAAAATGTCAGTTTTACCTATGCCGATTCGGGCATTCAGGCACTAAAAAATATTAATTTAACCATTCATGCGGGCGAAACCATCGCCATTTTAGGAACGACAGGTTCGGGCAAAAGTACGTTCGCCAATTTACTGTGCCGACTTTATGATACGACTTCGGGAAGAATTTTGGTCGATGAACAACCCATTCAGAAATACAATATTGATTTTTTGCGGGCGCAATTAGGCTATGTGCCACAGGACGTATTTTTGTTCTCGGATTCGATACGAAATAATATCAAATTCGGGATGCCCAATATGACCGAAGAAGACTTGATTCAAGCCAGTCAAGATGCTGATTTACAGGAGAATATCGAGCGTTTCCCCAAAGGATTTGATACCCAACTCGGCGAGCGAGGCATCACGCTTTCGGGCGGGCAAAAACAGCGCGTTTCTATCGCTCGTGCCATCGCCCGAAATCCCAAGATTATGATTTTGGATGATTGCCTCTCGGCGGTCGATACCAAAACCGAAAATACCATTTTGAATAATCTCAAACGCATCATGCAAGACCGAACTTCGATTATTATTTCGCATCGGGTTTCTTCGGCAAAATTAGCCGACAGAATCTATGTCTTGGATGACGGCAAACTCATCGAAAAAGGAACGCATCAGGAATTAATCGCTCAAAATGGCGTATATAAAGAACTGTACGACAAGCAGTTACAGACAGAAGTTGAAGCCGTAAACTAAACATAGAACGCCCTTATTTGTTGTCATGTCAGGACGCTTGATATTTTGGCATTTTTACAGTCCATACCGCAATCCTATCAAGATTTCGGGCTGAATATCATCGACCTGAAACGTCTGGCGTTTAGAACCCAAATTAAAGTTTCGGGCGTTCAGAAAACAAGAAAAATTATTTTTAAGTGCATAATTCACGCTAAAATTAATTACCGTAAATGCATCAGTATTCAAATTGGTAATCCCCGAAGCACTAATATTCCCCTCAATAATGGTGCTAATTTCCTGTTTTCCAAAGTGATAAATTGTAGCGGTCAAATTCAGATTTTGTGATAATTGCCATGCCATAAAAAACGTGCCATAAAACGCAGGCGTAGCGTGATGCAACGTATCGGTGAGTTGGGCATAATCCGCAGTAATAGGAAAATCCGAAAGCGTAGTTTTTTGGTAAGAACCTGAAAAATAGCTATTTAATTTTTTATTTTTGAAGGTTACTTTCAGGTTCGTACCGATTTGTTGGGCTTGCATTTCATAATTGTCCACTTCGTTTTGTTCTCCGACTTGGATATTTCGAAAGCCAGACAAATCCCATATTTTTTGCCTGAACATCGTGCCGTCTAATTCGATGAATTGGTTTAATTTTTGACGAATCCCAAATTCGTTCAAATCAAGTTTTGCCAAATCCAAATTCTGATTGCCTGACAAATACGTCTGGCTGCCAAGATTTTCTTGATAAAAAAAGTTAGAAATCATAAATGCGCCTTGATTTGCCCGTCCATTTACGAGCCGTAAAAATGTGTTTTGGTGCGGTTGATACATGATAGCCACCTGATACGGAAAATAAGACCGATTAGGAATATTGTATTTTTCGGCTCGGATTGCGCCCATAAACCGTAATTTTTTCCAATGGTATTCGCTTCGGATAAATCCCGATAAGGCATTCAGATTGCGTGGTATTCCGCCCAAAAATGGCTTGGATTGTGGCGTTATCTTTGCGATTTTGTCGTTATAAGTAGCTGATTGATAGTTAAATCCAGTTCTAATATGATAATTTTCTTTTTTGATTTCGTATTCCATAGTCGCAAAAAGTGTCTGGAATTCGTATCGCCAATTCGTTACGCCCTGCACGTTTTGCTCGCCTTGATTGTACGAAATTTGCGAGGAAAGTCCCCTATAATTTGCTCTAAAATCAAGGTAATTGGTGCGTGAAGTATTGGTCGTTAATGGCGTAATTCGGTTGTCGATATACATTTTTTGTACCCTCGAATTTTGCCAGCCTCCTTTCAGGTGCATTTGTAGCTCATTGGTGGGGGCAAAATCCAGCCACACATTTGAGCCATACCGATTGAGTGATTCTTCGGGATGCGGATAGCGGTAGTTATTGGTCAGGGCTGTGCCTTGAAACAAAAGCGAATCAACCGGAACATACTGATTCTGACGAGAAAAGTAATATTTTTTGAAGGGGCGTTGGCGGTATTGTTGGTTGAACGAAAATCCGCCAGCCCAGCGCGCCCCGATTCGACTGCTCAAATAAGCGTGCATGATTTGGGATTGGTGCGAGCCTCGTTGGATGGTAGCGCGCGCCTTTAAGGTTTGTTTGGTGCGAGGCGAAGTAATCAAATTGATGACTCCCGTAACGGCATTTGCGCCATACAGTGCCGAAGATGCGCCCCGAACGACCTCGATTGCTTCCAAATCCGAAATATCAATCGGCAATGATTCCCAGAACGTCCCGCCCTGAAAATAATTATAGACAGGTCGCCCGTCAATCATCACCAAAATACTGGTACTTTCGACCAAAGCAAACTGCGATTTGAAGGGTTTTACGTTGTCAAGTCCCTGAATATGAATATCGTAATTACCGCTATTGGTTTCTCGGACAATCATGCCCGTTGCCAGCCGCAGTGCTTCGGGAATGGACAAACAACCCGATTTTTCGATTTGTTCACGAGAAATTACTGAGGCAGACAAAGGCGACTCAAATAATTTTTCGTGACGTTTGGACGCGCTCAAAATCGTAGTTTCTTGTTGAATGGGCATTGCCAAAATTTCTTCGACCGAATGTTGATACAGCTTCGTTTTGGTCGAATCAATTTGCCCAAAAACCCCGAACGAAATGAAATAAAAAAAGAGTATATGGTATTTTTTCATGATTTTTTATTAAAAATTACCTTGAAGTCCTATCCGTAGTGTGCGTCCTGCCTGCGGAACTGCCATATCTTGAGCGACCGAACCGTAATATCTGCCCACATTGCTAATTTCGGTATCGTGAAGTAAATTTTCAGCCGTGATAAAAATGCGTGTTCTCGGAATTAATTTTACCAGATTTACAGTCAAATTCAAATACGTAAACCCTTTGGCTTTCAGGTTATTATCTTCAAAAATAGGGCTTCCATATTCAGCATAAATCGCATTTACCCACCGAAGGCGTGGCGATATTTCGAGGTATTTGGCGATAGTATTGATTTGCACACCTGCCCAAATTTTGTGTGGCGAAACTCGTTGTAATTTGACCCAACTCTCGTCCTGAAGTTGGATTTGGGCATCCGTGTAGGTGTAATAAAGATAAGCGTTCAGTTTTTCGGTGCGATAATCCATCTTGAAGGTCATGCCGAAAACACGCTGCTCGCCCAAGTTTTCGTTCCGAATCCCGCCCGTAAATCCTTGTGTAACAGGATTATATACCTCCGAAGAGAAAAAACGTCGCCCAATCAAATCAAAGGCTTGGTTATAAAAAACATTTGCCTCAAGCACCCATTTTTTGTTCAGTTGATGAATAATATCCAATTCATAACTATTGACTTGCTGGCTTCGCAAATCAAAACCCAAGTCGCTTGCCCCAGAAACCATCCGAATTGCCGAAGAATTAAACTGCTCATACTGAAACCATATCGAAGGATTTTGAAAAGCACTTCCATAAATTAACTTGAGGGTTGTGGGTTCAAAAGGCTTGAAAATCAATGAAATACGAGGAACATAATTTGAACCAAATAATTGAGAATTATCATAACGCAACCCACCGACCAGCGTCAAATGTTCAAAAGGCGTGTAAGAAATTTGCCCAAAAACACCTATTTTGGTTTCTCCAATCGTCAGTACTTTTCGTATCGTATCTTCGACTGTACCCTCGAACTTTTCGGCACTGCCCAATACTTCGGCATTGGCATAATGCGGAATGCTTTGGATAAATTCGGTTTGCACGCCTGCCACCAAACTTAATTTTCTGAAATTTTGTGAATAAGTCAAAAGCCCTTTCCAACTAATGTCTTCGCCTGCATAATATTGATTGATAATCGGGCTATTCGGGTTGCCGATTTGTGAAAAACGCACATTTTTGGTTTCAGGGTCTTGCAAATAACGAAAATGCGTCAAGTCTGCTGATAAAATACCTCCCGTTTTGAATTGCTTTTCATAATTTAACCAATAGATATTTTGGCTCAATTTCCAAACGGATTCGGGGCGATACAAAAAATTATTGGGTAAGCTACTATTAGAAAATCCTTCGCTAAACCCTTGTCGGAAATAACCAGCACGCCAATTTTTATATTTCGCCTCCAAAAATATGGTGTGGTCGTCAATGGGTTGTGAAATTTCTTTCGGATAAGGGGCAGGATATTGTGCTGCCATTTCGGTAAAAGCGGGAAGTTGTGGCGAAAAGCCATCCGATTGATAAAGCCGAGCAAAAGAATGTAAGGAAAACTTGTTTTTGACATTTACACGGGTTTCCATGCTGACATCAAAGCTATTGAACGTGCCGTAATTTGCCTGAATTTCATGTCGAATTTCGTTATTTTTTGGTGTTTTTTTAGAAATTAAATTAATAATTCCCGAAAAAGCATCCGAACCATAAATCAAAGAAGCCGAACCATATACAATTTCCATGCGTTCTAAAAATTTGACAGACAAAGAGTTACCCACAGATAAATGTGTTCCGCTTGGCGAATTGACTTTTCGTCCGTTTACTAAAACTAAAAATCTGTCATTGCCATTAATTCCCCGAATCGTGTAATATTCGCCGTATATTCCAGCCTGTTCGGAAACATCAATGCCATGTAAGTCTTTGAGGACATCGGACAAATCATGATAGCCTCGTTCTTGTATTTGCGCTTGCGTAATGATTTGCAAGTTTGCGGGGGCATCACTCGATTTTTGTTGCATCATGGACACTGAACTGACTTCTTGGTCAAAATAAGAAGGCGCATTTACGGGCATTGCCAAAATTTCTTCGACCGAATGTTGATACAGTTTCGTTTTGGTGGAATCAATTTGCCCAAAAACCCCGAACGAAATGAAATAAAAAAAGAGTACGTTGTATTTTTTCATGATTTATCCACAAGTTTATCGCTCCATTAGTTTGGATAAATCTACAAAAATTTGACCATAAACTTGCCGATATAAATAAAACAGACCGCATTATAATCATTGAAACAAGCCCATCATTGATACCATTGCTGGTGTTTAAATGCAGTAACATCAGCAATTTAGAAAATAGACTTGTTTGCTCAGTATTTTGTTGGTGTCGCATTCGCTCAAACACCAACAAAGGTAAAAATTTAGAAAATAGACTTGTTTGCTCAGTATTTTTGTTGGTGTCGCATTCGCTCAAACACCAACAAAGGTAAAAAAAGAGTACATTGTATTTTTTCATACTTTATCGAGCAGAATTGTACAATACTTAATCCACTTAAATTGTATATCCCATGAACCCGAACTTAGTTCCAAATATTGCCTCACGCATCTTAATCGGCACAGCCATCGGCGATGCATTAGGCGTGCCAGTCGAGTTTTTGAGTCGTGAAAAAATTGCCCAAAATCCCGTTACCGATATGCGAGCATTTGGCACGCATCGGCAGCCCAAAGGTACGTGGTCGGATGATAGTTCGATGCTATTTTGTACGGCGGAAGCACTCACACAAGGCTATGATTTACAGCAAATTGCACTGAATTTTGTCCGCTGGTATCAGGATGGCTTCTGGACTCCGCACGGCGAAGTTTTTGACATCGGAAATGCCACCCGAAGTGCCATTCTATCCATCAAAAATGGAACGCCACTTACCCAAACAGGCGGCACATCCGAGCATTCTAACGGCAATGGCTCGTTAATGCGAATTTTGCCTATTGCACTGGTAATCAATCAATTAACAATTAAGGAGCGTTTCCAGATAGTTTCGGAAGTATCTGCCCTCACTCATGCTCATTTTCGGTCTTGTTTGGCGTGTTTTATTTATGTCGAATATGCCCTAAAATTAATGGTAGGACAAGAAAAAACAGCCGCCTACCAAAATTTACAGCAAGAAATTAAGGCATTCATTACCCAAAATGCAGATTTTCAACCTACCGAAATTCAATTATTTCATCGTGTTTTAGAGGAAAATATAAGCCGTTTTCCTGCCCAGACGATGCACGGTTCGGGGTATGTTTTGCATACGTTAGAATCCTCGATTTGGGCATTATTAACGACCCAAACCTACGCTGAAGCCGTCCTGAAAGCCGTCAATTTGGGCGAAGATACCGACACCACAGGCGCAGTAACAGGCGGATTAGCAGGCATTTATTATGGAATCGAAAATATTCCTGCGTTGTGGAAACAAGTTTTAGTCCGAAAAACAGACATCGAAAAACTTGCCCAAAAGTTAGAAGCAAAATATGCCTAAAAAAAAGAGGATAAACGCCAACAAAAAAGCCTTCCCAAAATAGAAGGCTTTTCTGAAGGTAATTGGAGTCGGGAAAAATTAATTCCCTCGTTCTTTATCTTTGTGTTTTTTTAATTGTCGTCTTAATGCTTCGGCTGTATTGTCGGTTGCCGCCTCAAAAGAAGCTTCTTGTTCCTTCGCAAAAATGCTTCCTCCGGGTACAAATAATTTGATTTCTACGATTTTATTCTTACGAGCCTCTCCTTTATCCAGTCGCAAATAAACTTCGCCGCCCGTGATTCGGTCATAGAATGTTTCTAATTTATCAACTTTTTTCTGGATAAAATCAAGCAAGCCTTGGTCTGCTGTGAAGTGGATGGAATGCATTTGTAATTTCATAGAATTGTAGTTTTAAAGTGAATAAAAAAATAGTAGAAACACCTCTAAAAATCTGTCTATTTCTGACAACGATGGTGCAAAATTTCAATAAAACTTTGTGCCCTATTTTTTCTAAAAATTTAGACTTGTTTCCAAGCCAAATTCCAATGTAAAAATGTGTTGTTTGTTAAAAAATCTTGAACTTCTTAACATTCCCGAAAACTTGTTTTCGGATTGGTGTTTGTTGGGTTTTTTATGGTTTTATGTCGATGGGTCTTAGCGACTAATCGAGCCTAACTGCTTACAAGTTAGTAATTTGTCAATCAATTACAAAATGTTTTAAAAAATAGTCTAATATTCAAATTCAATATTAGTTTTTTACAATTTCAAGTCGTTTTGTATTTAATTAAACGTAAATGTGAATCCGATGTTACGCTTTCGGATGGGCTTTTTGATAAATTTTTTTAAGTTTATCATGGGTGTTATGCGTATAGACTTGTGTTGCCGCCAGCGAGGTATGCCCCAACAAATCTTTGACTGCATTCAGCTCCGCCCCACGATTGAGCAAATGTGTGGCAAAAGAATGCCTCAAGACGTGTGGACTGCGTTTTTCGACTGTCGTAATTTGGTCTAAAATATCCCGAACTGCCTGATAAATTACGTGCGGATATGCTTTTTTTTGTGTTTTGGTCGTAATTAAATAGGGTAATTCCGAAGGATATTTTTGTATAAAATCCTGAATGAATTGCACTAAATCTTGATGAATTGGGATGATGCGTTCTTTTTTTCGTTTACCAAAAACCTTAATGGTCTTTCTTGAAAAATTTATATTTTCTTTCCGCAACTCAATTACTTCCGAAAGGCGTATTCCTGTGCCATAAATGAGTTCTACAATCAGCCGATTACGTTGCGCTTTGAAGGTTTCGGCAAACGTCATGTTTTGGATATAATCTAGGTGATTTTCAGGCACAAACACAGGCAAACTTTTGCCCGATTTTAAGGCTCGGATTTTTTGCATCGGTGATTTTGTGATAACATTTTTTCGCATCGCAAACCGATAAAACGTCCGCAAGGTTGCCAGTTTTCGATTCACGCTTCGAGGCGATATTTTTGCTTCCATCATATCAATAATCCAGCCTCTGATTTGGTGATGTGTCGCCTGTTCAATCGGTGTTTCTTCCCATGAGGAAACCGCTCCTATTTCAAGTGCTTTTTGGCGCTGATAATTTTGTGCAAACTGCTGTAAATCAGTTCGATATGCTGTCAAAGTATGAATACTTACTCGCTTCTCAAATTCTAAATAATTTAGGAAAGATTCAATCATAGTTTATCATAAATTTGGTTTAATATACATACAATTTTTTATGAACTGATTTAAATTTTGTTTAAATTTATAATTTTCTGACCATCTTGATAAAACGTATCATTAAAAATACAATTCCTGATTCTTTAGAAAAACAACTCTCCACAAATTTTTAAACAACTTCTAAGTTTGTTTGGTATTCTTTTGGAATCCCAGCCGAAACTTCTATTTTTGTGCAGAAAGATTTTAAAATTTATCCTTATTGATTGATTTGATAATCAGGAGATACATAATAGATTATGGCAAATATTGGTAAAATTACGCAGGTCATCGGACCGGTAGTCGATGTTAGTTTTGAGAGCAGTACACTACCCAAAATCTTGGATTCACTTTATGTGATGAAAGAAGACGGCACGAAGGTCGTGCTTGAATGTCAGCAACATTTGGGCGAAGACCGAGTGCGTACCGTTTCGATGGAAGGAACAGAGGGCTTGCGTCGAGGCATGGATGTAACTGATACGGGTTCGCCTATCCAAATGCCTACGGGCGAAAGTATCAAAGGACGCTTGTTCAATGTAATTGGAGAGGCGATTGATGGAATGCCACAGCCTGATACTCAGGAGAGCTTGCCGATTCACCGTTCTGCCCCAAGATTTGAAGACTTAACCACCTCTGTTGAGCCACTTTATACAGGTATCAAAGTCATTGACCTTATCGAGCCTTATGCCAAAGGGGGTAAAATTGGTTTGTTTGGCGGTGCTGGTGTCGGTAAAACGGTTTTGATTCAGGAATTGATTAATAATATTGCCAAAGCATATTCTGGATTGTCCGTATTTGCGGGTGTGGGCGAGCGTACTCGCGAAGGAAACGATTTGCTCCGAGAAATGATTGAGGCGGGCATTGTTTCTTATGGCAAGGAATTTATCGAAGAATTAGAAAAAAATGGCGGATGGCCTCTTGGCAAAGTCAAGATAGAGGATTTGAAGGAATCAAAGGCTACTTTCGTTTTCGGACAAATGAACGAACCCCCTGGCGCACGAGCAAGGGTGGCTTTGTCGGGCTTGACGATGGCGGAGTATTTCCGTGATGGCGATGGCACGGGCAAAGGACGAGATATTCTCTTTTTTGTCGATAATATTTTCCGATTTACGCAAGCGGGTTCTGAAGTTTCTGCGCTCTTAGGTCGGATGCCTTCGGCAGTAGGGTATCAGCCGACTTTGGCAACGGAAATGGGTGCGATGCAAGAACGAATTACCTCCACCAAACGAGGCTCAATTACTTCAGTGCAAGCTGTTTATGTGCCTGCTGATGACTTGACTGACCCTGCGCCAGCGACAACTTTTGCACACTTGGATGCCACCACCGTACTTTCTCGTAAAATTGCGTCCTTAGGAATTTATCCGGCGGTAGATCCATTGGATTCGACTTCCAAAATTTTGACTGCCGATATTCTGGGCGCAAGCCACTACAATACGGCGCAACGTGTAAAAGAAACACTCCAACGATACAACGAATTGCAAGATATTATCGCTATCTTGGGGATGGATGAACTTTCGGAAGATGACAAATTAGTCGTATATCGAGCCAGACGAGTACAGCGATTTTTATCGCAACCTTTCCATGTTGCCGAACAATTTACGGGGATTCCTGGGGTGTTGGTTGATATCAAAGACACCATCAAAGGATTTAACGAAATTATTGACGGCAAACACGATCATCTCCCCGAAGCAGCGTTTAACTTGGTGGGAACTATCGAAGAAGCCGTTGCCAAAGGCGAAAAAATGCTCCGAGAAGCGAAATCATAATCTCCAAAATCCTAAACCTGCGAGATGATAACCACCTCGTAGGTTTAGTAAATCAAACACATTATGAAATTGGAAATCATCACACCTGACGAAAAAATATTTGAAGGTGAAGCAATGGGCGTGAAAGTTCCCGGCGTAAATGGTTCGTTTGAGGTATTAGACCATCACGCACCTCTGGTTAGTGCCTTGGAAAAAGGCGAAGTACGTATTCATGGGCAAGAGTCGCACCGCCTCCAAATCGATGGAGGTGTTATCGAAGTGCTTGATAATCATGTGGTTATACTGGCAGAATCTGTCATAAAATCATAGAATAAAACATCGCTTTAATATTTTTCCAAAAACCTTTTTCAATAATTAAGCGTTGAAAAAGGTTTTTCTTATCTCACGCAGGTTCAATAAGTTGCTTTGTAGTATTTCGTATCAAGCATCAATACGATGTAATAATTTGAAAATCAAATCATACAAAAACCGAATCTGAACCTAAGTAATAAAAACCTCAAATTCTCAAAATAATGTCCAAACCAACGATTTTGATTACGGGCGGTACGGGGTTAGTCGGCTCTCGACTGACCGATAAATTATTAGGCTATAAATACGAGGTCAGTTGGCTAAGTCGAAATAAAAAAAATCATCGCTCCGATGTAACGGTTTATGAGTGGAATATCACCCAAAATTATATCGAACAAGGCGCACTCGAAACTGCCGATGCGATTATTCACTTGGCTGGTGCGGGCGTGGCGGACGAAAAATGGAGCCAAAAACGCAAACAAATTATTCGAGATAGCCGTATTTTATCCACCAAATTGTTGTATGATACGCTGGCAGCTTCCGAGCATTATCGGTATTCCAAGCATTTTCCCAAAGTTTTTATCGGGGCAAGTGCCATCGGAATTTATGGTTTAAATACTGAAAATCAATTTATTACGGAAGAAAGTCCGCACACCGATGATTTTTTGGCGCAAGTAACCAAAGATTGGGAAACTGAAATGGATAAATTTGAAAAACTCAATATTCCCGTTACCAAATTGCGAATTGGCATGGTTTTGAGCAAACACGGTGGCGCATTAGAAAAGCTGGCGTTGCCCGTCAAGTTTGGGGCGGGCGCAGCATTGGGTTCGGGCAAGCAATATTTATCGTGGATTCATATTGATGATTTGTGCGAAATGTTTGTCAAAGCCTTAGAAACCAATACGATGCGTGGAGCTTATAATGCCGTTGCGCCCCATCCCATAACCAATATTCAAATGACGCAGAAAATCGCAAAAATATTGAATCGCCCTTTATTTTTGCCCAATGTCCCCGAATTTGTTTTAAAACTCGGACTGGGCGAAATGGCAACTATCGTAACGGGCGGTTCAAGAATTTCATCCAAAAAAATCGAAAAAACAGGTTTTGAGTTTAAATATCAAACGATTGATGAGGCATTAGAAAATTTGTTGAAATAACTGCGTGATAGAATAAAATTCAGAACTTTTCATAAACGCCCCAAATCCACTAAAATTTTTATATCTTTGCGCCTCGAATTGACGAAAAACGATTCGGGAACGCTCTAAATTGTAAGTAACGACAATTTAATGAATTGATAACGAATTATTTAAACACAAGTAATATCATGACTGTTGCAGAATTATACGAAATCGAAAAGAAGATTTCTGACCTCAAAAAAATTCAGTCTGACTTTTTCAAGAAGAAAAAAGATGACCGAACCGAAGCGGATGCCACTTCGTTGGATGCCGCTCGAAAAGAACTCAACGAACTGAAAACCCAAGCCAAAGCGGGGTATCGAGCCGTTCAACACGACAAGAAAAAAGCATAAATTATTAAATAATTCCGCCTAAAATTCAGGATTTTCATTCGGAAAAAACCTAATTTTGTGGGAAGACGTTTCAAATTAAACTGATTCAAAAAATGGCTGTTTCAGCACAAGACGTAAAGAAATTACGAGATATGACGGGTGCGGGCATGATGGATTGCAAGAAAGCACTCACCGAAACGGATGGCGACTTTGATGCCGCCATCGACTTATTGAGAAAAAAAGGACAAAAAGTTTCCGCCAAACGAGCCGATAGAGAGGCTTCGGAAGGAGCAGTTTTCATTCATACGAACGCCGAAGCTACGGAAGCTATCTTGGTCGCCCTGAACTGTGAAACTGATTTCGTTGCCAAAAATGATGAGTTCGTTTCCTTAGGAAAACAAATTCTCGATAAAGCCATCGCCCAAAAACCTGCGGGAAAAGAAGAATTATTAGGCTTAACGCTTGATAATCGCACTATTTCTGACCATATCACCGACCTTGTGGGCAAAATTGGCGAGAAAATCGAAGTATCTGCCTATGAAGTCTTGACAGGCGAAAAGGTATTTTCATACATCCACAGCACAGGCAAATTAGGAGTGTTGGTTGCCTTAGAAAATGTCAAGGGCGCAGATGTTAGCGAGGCTGGAAGTGGCATAGCGATGCAAATTGCGGCGATGAAGCCTGTTGCCGTGAATCGGAGTGGCGTTTCACAGGATATCATCGACAAAGAATTAGAAATCTATCGAGAACAATTACTCGCCGAAGGAAAGCCCGAAGCGATGTTGGATAGAATCGCCCAAGGAAAATTAGATAAATTCTTCAAAGAAAGAACTTTGCTTGACCAAGAATACGTCAAAATGTCCAAAACTTCCGTAGCGCAGTTTTTGGATGGCGTGGCGAAAGGTCTGACCGTTTCTGATTTCAGACGCATCGAAATTGGTTAATTCCAACAAAATTTTATATTCTAAAAGCCTCATTGCCTCAAAAATGAGGCTTTTTTTTTATAACATCAAAAAAATAACTCCCATGAAAACGATTTGGATTATTAATGGACCCAACCTTAATTTGTTAGGAAAACGAGAACCCGAAATCTACGGAGCGCAAAGTTTTGAAGCATATTTTCAAACCTTACAAAAACAATTCCCTGACACCCAATTGTCTTATTTTCAGTCAAATAGCGAGGGCGGTCTGATTGATAAAATCCATGAAATTGGCTTTTCTGCTGACGGAATTATTTTGAATGCAGGCGGTTATACGCATACTTCGGTAGCACTGACCGATGCGATTGCGGGCATCATCACTCCGACAGTCGAGGTGCATATTTCTAATGTATATGCTCGTGAATCATTCCGACATCACAGTTATTTGAGCAAAAACTGCATCGGCATAATTTGTGGATTCGGGCTGGACGGCTATCGCATGGCGATTTCACATTTGTTGCATCGCTAAAAAAATTGCCTAAATTTAATGGAAATTCAAACAAAATATGACCAAATTAATTCCGCATAACCAACAGCAATATGCTAAAATACAGATAGTTAGCTCACTTTTTGGCGTGAGTGCCGCAAGTCTAATGGGCTTATTTTTATTCCAGTTTTTGGGGCT
Source organism: uncultured Cytophagales bacterium (assembly GCA_964577275.1). GTDB lineage: Bacteria > Bacteroidota > Bacteroidia > Cytophagales > Thermoflexibacteraceae > UBA2561. The sequence continues at coordinate 23,334 of CAZNYR010000058.1, forward strand.
GGCAGTGGCGGTTTTACT
>CAZNYR010000058.1:23361-25358 GCA_964577275.1 uncultured Cytophagales bacterium
ACTTACAGGCTTTGACTTGGGACAATTATTTGAAATTGTCGAAGGAAAATATGATTTATATCCCAATTCTCGGATGATTCTCCTTGTTATTCAGGGGGTTACGGCATTCGGAATGTTTTTGGTCTTGCCGTTTTGTTTTACAAAATATATTGATAAAACGTTTCCCAAAATCCATGAAATTAAGCTGATTGATAAAATGTCATTTTCGCTTATTTTACTTGCTATCCTACTGGTAATCAGTACTTTACCTTTGGTTTCTTTGTTTGTTTCTTGGAATGAAAATCTAATTTTGCCCGAATTTTTAGCCGATTTTGAGCAATGGGCAATCCAAAAAGAACGGCAACTCAAAGAATTAACGCTCTTTCTGACTGATTTTCAGTCAGATACCGAATTTATTTTGGCATTAATTATTGTGGCGATGATTCCTGCTTTGGGCGAAGAATTTTTATTTCGGGGGATTATTCAACAAAAATTAAAGCTGCTTTTCGGAAATATACACATCGCCATTTGGCTGACGGGATTTTTGTTTAGTGCCTTGCATTTGCAGCTTTATGGACTGATTCCCAGAATGTTACTCGGAGTTTTATTTGGGTATATTTTTTATTGGTCGAATAGTCTTTGGTTGCCAATTTTGGCGCACTTCGTCAATAATGCGTATATGCTGACGGCTTTGTATTTTTTTCGGGACGAATTGCCTGATTTGACCGCCGAAAAAACATCCGCTCCCGTATGGCATTTGGTTCTGATTTCCGTATTTTTGAGTGTGGGATTTTTGCTCATATTTCGTAAACTTACATCCTCTCAAAATTCAGAATCTGATGCGTAAATTTTATTTTAACTTATTGATTCTTAGTTTTTTAGCTCAAATAAGTTGGGCGCAAAATCAGACTCAGAAATACGAGTTTGATTTTTTGAAAATTGAACTCCCGACCGTACCACAAAGCCAACTAAAACCAAATTTCTTTTTAGCTGATTCGGCCACCGTTACTGATAAAAAAGTTTGGCAAATTTATACAAAAATTAAATCAGAAAAACCTCATTATCAAGAACTTGAAACATATTATTTGGAATGGTATCGCCTCCGAAAAAAGGACGAAAATCCCGAAAAATTGGCTTGGATTGCCCGTGAATTGAGCAAATTTTATCGGAAAGATGAACACTACGAAAAAGCCTTTGATTATGCGGAAGAATTTATACAACTCCTTGATACTGATGGGTTTTCGATTTTTCGATTTTGGTTAGATTATGGAAATTATTTTTATCATACGCACAGCAATCTGAAAGATGAACATCAAAGAACGCACGATTTTTGGTTGCTGAAAAGTTATCGTAAAGCCTTGGAAACCAGCAAAGTATCCGATGTGCAGCCGCATCTTCTGCATGAAATGGCGAGTATGCTCAGGAATTACATTCGTTATTCACAAAAGCCTGTTAATCAGAAAGTTCTGACTTTTTTGCTGGAAATTTTGGAATACCAAAAAAAGCCAGAGGAAATCGTGCGAGCCTATCTTTTGTGTGCCAGCAAGTCCCAGAATGACGATACAGCGCAACAATACATGGCGCAGGCGTTGGATTATGCCCTGAAAATCAACGCCAAAAAGGTTCGAAAATCGGTATTATTGGCTTGTGCGGTTCAATATCAAAACCAATTTCGAGATTATGCCAAAGGTTTAGAAATTAAGTTAAAAGGCTATGATTCAGGTATTTATGATTCTGAATATTTTAAAAATAATCCAGCTCAAATTTTAAATTATCTCAAAGACCCGATTGAAACGGTCATCATGCAAGATGCACCAGACCATCAAATACAAAAATGTATTGATGTTTTGGATAATTTTTTGGAAAATCATACGAAAAATTTTGAAAAAATATGGGCTTATCGTCTGAAAAGCAGACTTTTACAGCATCAAAAAAAATACAAAGCATCGGCTTTGGAGCGCATCAAATTAATTCCGCTTTTAGTTGAAAATCCAATAAATGAGGTGATAGATTTGGCG
>CAZNYR010000059.1:0-1260 GCA_964577275.1 uncultured Cytophagales bacterium
ATTTAACGCAAGAAATCGAAAAAGTACAAGAAATTCCGATTCAGCAACGACTCGAACAAATCCCTGAATTGATTCATGATGCTGTCCAAAAACGATTAATTGCCGATGTGCCTGTGGGTAGTTTTTTGTCGGGAGGCGTGGATTCTTCCTTGATTTCGGCGTTAATTGCACAAAAAAAATCAGATTTTGATACGTTTTCGATTGGTTTTCAGGAAAAAACGTTTAATGAAATCGAATTTTCGAGCATAGTTGCCAAACACATTAAAACTCGACATCACACCGAAATATTGGATTTGGACGAAAATTTGATTCCGTACATTATCCAAAATATGGATGAACCATTTGGCGACCCTTCGATTTTGCCTACATTTTTGCTCGCCAGAATGACCAAAAAACACGTTACCGTAGCACTTTCGGGCGATGCGGCAGACGAATTATTTGGCGGTTATGATTCGTACAAAGCCTATCAAATGGCGAAAATAATTCCTAATTTTGTAGCAAAATCAGCAAAAACTGTTACGAGTGCTTTAAGAGGTTCAGATAAAAATTTATCATGGACATTTAAAGCAAAAAAATTTTTCAAAGATTACCATCCTAACGTCAATCGGCGACATTTAAACTGGATGTCGCAAACGGACGAGAAACAACGTCAAATATTATTTGGCGAAAATTATTTTTCAAATGAAAATTTATTGCCTGTTAATCAGGAAGATAGCTTGCTTTCGGTGCAAATGACGGATATGAATTATTATCTCATTGGCGACATTCTGAAAAAAGCAGATATGGCTTCGATGCTCAATGCGCTGGAGGTTCGCATACCTTTTTTGGATTATCGGCTTGTACCTTTGGCTTTAAGTTTGCCTGCCGAACAAAAAATTAAAAACCTCGAAACCAAGTATTTATTAAAGAAAATTACAGAAAAGTACGTTCCTAAATCAGTGATTTATCGCCCAAAAAAGGGTTTTGCCGTACCTTTGTCCAAATGGGTCAAAGAAAGCGCATTAATACGAGAATTTTTGTTAAATCAAGCCTATTTCTTACATCATTTTCTGTCAGCTAATTACGTTTCAGAACTTTACACCGAACATCAAAACGGACGACACGACCACTCACGAATATTGTGGCTGGTTTTTGTATTTAATTATTGGTATTATTCAAATGGAACTCAAAAATAAAAAAGTATTCATCACGGGTGCAGATGGCTTTATTGGAAGTCATTTAACCGAAAAATTATTGGACGAAGGCGCAAAAGTAAAAGCC
>CAZNYR010000059.1:1270-8679 GCA_964577275.1 uncultured Cytophagales bacterium
ATTATAATTCCTTCAATTCGTGGGGATGGCTGGACACCTTGCCGAAAGAAAAATTAGAAAAAATCGAAATTTTTGCGGGCGATATTCGAGACCCAAATGGCGTAAGAACGGCTGTTCAAGATTGCGAAGTGGTTTTTCATTTGGCGGCATTGATTGCGATTCCATTTTCATATCATTCGCCTGATTCTTACGTAGATACGAATATCAAAGGCACTTTAAACGTATTGCAAGCCTGCCGAGATTTGACGGTCGAAAAACTTTTAGTTACCTCAACATCAGAGGTTTATGGCACGGCTCAATATGTCCCGATTGATGAAAAACATCCCTTTCAGGGACAATCGCCGTATAGTGCCAGCAAAATTGGGGCAGACCGTTTAGCCGAATCGTTTTATCGGAGTTTTGATTTGCCTGTTACGATTGTGCGTCCGTTCAATACGTTCGGACCTCGACAATCGGCACGTGCGGTTATTCCGACAATTATTTCGCAATTAGCCGAAGGCAAAAATGAGATTAAATTAGGCAAATTGTCGCCCACACGTGATTTTTTGTTTGTCAAAGATACTGCCAGTGGTTTTGTGGAAATTGCCAAATCCGAAAAAACTATCGGCGAAGAAATCAATATTGCCACAGGCGTTGAAATTTCGATTGAAGAATTAGCCTTAGAATTAATTCGACAAATTAATCCAGAGGCAAAAATTATTTGTGAAAATGAACGCATCCGCCCCGAAAAATCGGAAGTGGAGCGTCTGTTAGGAGCAAATGAAAAAATTAAAGCCCTAACCAACTGGAAACCAGCATACAATTTAGAACAAGGATTAGCAAAAACTATCGAATGGTTTTCCGATAAAGAAAATCTTAAAAAATATAAAACTGACATTTATAACGTTTAGGAAATTATGCGAGCAGTCATTTTAGCAGGCGGAAAAGGCACGCGCCTCCGACCTTATACCACGTTCATTCCCAAGCCATTAGTACCCATTGGTGGCGATATGCCAATTTTGGAAATCATCATTCGACAACTGGCGGATAATGGATTTACGCATATTACTATTACCGTCAATCATTTGGCGCATTTGATTCAGGCATTTTTTGAAGATGGAAAAAGGTGGGGTGTAAAAATTAATTATTCGATGGAAGATGCCCAGAAACCATTAAACACGATTGGTCCTTTGACTCTGATTGATGATTTGCCAGAACATTTTTTGGTCATGAATGGCGATGTATTGTGTAATTTGAAATATCGGGATTTTTTACAACATCATATCCAAAATAATCATGAGGTAACCGTTTCGACATTTAAGCGACAATCCAAAATTGATTTTGGAGTAATTGGATTTGATGAAAACCAAATTATTCAGGAATTTTGCGAGAAACCCGTCTATGATTTTGATGTCAGTATGGGAATTTATGGCATCAGCCGGCGAGTAGTCGAAAAATTAGCCCAAGGTGAACCTTATGGATTTGACCACCTCATTTTAGATGGACTAAAAAACCAAAAAAACTATCGAGTAAAGCCTTTTGATGGATTTTGGATTGATATTGGTCGTCCAGAGGATTATGATTATTGCAATGAAAATTACGATACCATCAAAACATTATTAGAAATTTAATGGATATTTTAATTACAGGCGCAAATGGCTTTCTGGGAAGTCATTTGTATCATTTTTTGAAAAATAAAATCAGTTTTAATACAATTTTATGTACTGATATTCAGTCTATTGCGTACCAAATATCCCACTTTCAACGCTTGGATTTATTGGATAAAGCACAGGTAGAAATTTACATCAAAAAATACACTCCTGAACAAATTTTTCATTTTGCAGGCTCGTTTTCCAATAATTATACGATTGATTATCAATTAAATGTACTTACAACTCAACATCTATTAGAGGCAGTTCGAGAGCATTCCCCCGAATCGTCTGTCATCTTGGTTGGCTCGGCGGCAGAATATGGAGTTACTATTCAGAATCCTATTGCAGAACATCATCCTTTGCAAGCAGTCAGTATTTATGGTTTATCCAAAGTGTATCAAACGCATTTGATGAAATTTTATGTCGAACGCCATCAATTAAATATCATGATGGGACGACCTTTTAATGTGATTGGAAAGGGATGTTCGCCCAAATTATTTATCGGAAAAATGTACGAACAAATCGAATTGTACAAAAAAGGGAAAGTGACAGAAATAAAAACAGGTTATCTCGGAAATAAACGGGACTATCTCCCAGTCAAAGACGTTGTGAAGCATTTTTGGGAAATTTCAGAACACGGAAAAAAAGGAGAAACTTATAATATTGGTGCAGGTTATTCGGTAAAAATGAGCGATTTATTACAAAAAATATTGATTTCTGAAGGACTCACTTTTGATATTGTTCGCCCTCAATTTACCGAGCCTTCCGCCTTCGATGTCAAAGATATTTATGCTGATATTAAAAAACTTAAAGCTCTTACCAATTCATGAAAATATGCTTTATGATTCCCAGAGCCTACCCCGTTCTAAATCCTGAAGTAAAATCAGTAATCGGCGGTTCGGAAGTACAATTAACTGCTTTGGGTAAAACATTAGCCAACTCTTATACGGATGAAATTCATTTTATGACTGCTGATTTTGGACAACCAAAACAAGAAGAAAGATTTGGCATTCAAATACATAAAACCTTTGATTTTCAGGATAATATCTTTTCAAAAATCATAAAATTTTGTCGTGTATTATGGAAAATGAAAGCAGATATTTATATTCACACGACCTTAACCGAATTTTCTGGAATTATTGCGATTTTATGTCGATTAATGGGGAAAAAATTGGTTTTTATAGTTTCTTCGGATATGGACGTTGATGGTACATCGCCTCATTTACAATCTTTTATCCAAAAAAAATTATCCGAATTGTTGTTTAAATATTGTCATCATTTTATTGCCCAAAATGATTATCAAGCCAAAAAATTATATGAAAAAGGACATTCTTCCTTAATTATTCCTTCTTTTTATAAAATGTCAAGCACGCATTATTCCGAAAAAAAAGGAGAATTTCATTTGTGGGTTGCTCGTTCGATGAGGTTAAAACGAGCCGAGAAATTCATAGAATTAGCAAAAAAATGTCCTTCCGAAAAATTTGTTATGATTTGTCAGCAAAGTGCCGAAACCACCGATGAATATTATCAAGAACTAAAAAATACCGCACAACTCATTGAAAATCTGGAATTTATTTCGTTTGTCCCGTTCGGAAAAATGGAAGAATATTACCAAAAAGCCAAAACATTTATTAATACTTCCACAAATGAGGGATTTCCCACCACCTTTATTGAAGCGGGGTTAAATTCGACACCTATTTTTACATTAAATATTAACCCAAGTCAGTTTTTGGATAAATATGAATGCGGAAAATGCGTTCAAGAAAATTTAGAAACCTTAAAAAATGAATTGGAAAAATTAAGGCTAAATCCAGAATTATATCATACATTATCTAAAAATAGCTTTCATTATGCTCATGAAAGACATGATTTAAAGCAAAATGCAACAAAATTTTATAATTTTTTAAGAAAAAAAGTTAAGAATTAAATGAAAAACATACTTATCACGGGGGGTGCAGGATTTATCGGAAGTTCGTTGGCAATAAAATTATTACAAACCCAAAACTATCGGGTGGTGATTGCAGATAATTTGCTGACGGGCGATAAAAAAAATGTGCCTCAGCACGAAAATTGCCGATTTATTCGGTGCGATGTCAATAATTATAAAGACATTGCCCCGATTATGTCGGCATTTCAGTTTGAGTATGTCTTTCATTATGCGGCAGTGGTGGGCGTAAAACGCACGATTGAAAACCCCGTCATGGTGCTGGAAGATTTGGATGGATTCCGAAATATTTTGGATTTATCCAAGAATACGGGCGTAAAACGGGTCTTTTTCTCGTCCTCTTCGGAGGTGTACGGCGAACCCGTAGAACTGCCTCAGCATGAGCATACTACGCCCCTCAATTCTCGTCTGCCGTATGCCATTGTCAAAAATGTAGGCGAGGCATTTTGTCGGTCGTATAAACAACAATTTGACTTGGATTATACCATTTTTCGATTTTTTAATACGTATGGCATTCGACAAAGTACCGATTTTGTGATTTCAAAATTTATGCGCCAAGCGGTTAAAAATGAACCACTTACAATTTATGGCGATGGCTCACAAACTCGGACGTTTTGTTATATTGATGATAATTTGGAATTAACCTTGAAAGCCCTTGAAAATGAGCTGTTTGTCAATGATGTGGTCAATATTGGAAGTAATAAAATCACGCCGATTTCAGAATTAGCAGAAAAAATTATTGAGGTAACCGACTCAAAATCAGAGATAATTCATCTGCCTCCACTCCAAGAAGGCGATATGACCCGCCGCCAACCCGATAATGCGAAGATGTTGGAAATTTTGGGACGAAATTTGTTGCCTTTGGAAGAGGGCTTACAAAAAATTTATGAAGCAGGACTCTTCTGACTAATGCGATGTATATTTGTCAATCAAAAAAGATAAATTCAACATAAATTAAGAAAAATAAATGCAGTTTGATTTTGGACAAAATTGGGATGATTTCTCTGCGAATGCACTCACAAAACAAAGTGTTGAGCAAGCAAAAAAACACTTCAGAGAATTGGTAAATGATGAAACCTTAGCTAATAAATCCTTTATTGATATTGGTTTTGGGCAAGGATTGGGTCTTTTGACAGCCACAACCATGCAGGCTAATACGATAGGATGTGATATAAATCCCAAATGTGGGCAAGTTTTAGAAAAAAACCAAACACGTTTTTTCTCAGAAATTACAAATCATATTCCAGTCAAAATTGCTTCAATTCTTGAGAGTGGTATCGTTGAAGAGTTAAAAAACATGAATCCCAAACAAAAAGGAAAATACGATATTGTACACTCTTGGGGAGTTCTGCATCATACAGGACAAATGTGGAAGGCAATTCAAAACGCTTCAGAATTAGTTGCTATTGATGGCAAATTAATTATTGCAATATATAATAAACACTGGAGTTCAAAGCCTTGGCTTTGGATTAAGTGGTTTTATAATATAGCTCCAAAATTGATTAAGTTTTTGATGATTAAGTTTTTTTATGTCATTATTTATGTAGCAAAATTCTTAGTTACGTTTAAAAATCCACTCCAAAAAGAACGTGGAATGAGTTTTTACTATGATGTTATTGATTGGTTGGGTGGTTATCCCTATGAATATGCCACGATTGAAGAACTGGAAAAGTTTATTAGTAAGTCAGGATTTGAACTCATTAACTACACACGGTGCAAAACTCCCATAGGATGTAATGAATTGATATTCAAAAAAATAGCTTAATTTTAATTTGTTGCCTTTGGAAGAGGGCTTACAAAAAATTTATGATTCGGGAAGGTTTGGAAAATAAGTTTTTGTAAAAAATCCTTTGCTTTCTTTTCTTTTCAGTTCGTAAATGAGTGATTTTTTGTAAAATTGTGTAATACGGCATTGGCACTTTAAATATCATCGGGCTGTTATCGTTCAAATCAATAAAAGAAATACAAAATGAAAGAACAGCAGTTAGCTTTAAAATTTATAGGTTTATTTCTGGTCATGGTGCTGTGTTCAGGGTGCTTTGAGGTGGTCGAAGAGATTACATTAAAATCGGATAATTCGGGGCGTATCTCGCTCACGTTCAATGCGAGTCGGAGCAAAGAAAAGATTAAACAACTGATGCTTTTGGATAAAGTGGACGGAATCGTTATCCCCGATATCGACCAAATTAAAGCCGAAGTACGCCGCCAAAAAACCAAATTAGAAGCCCAGCCCAACATCTCAAATGTCAGTATATCAGAGGATTATACGAATTTTATTTTTAGTGTTTCCTGCGATTTTCGAGATGCCCAAAGCATGGAAAATGCCATCATTAATTTGCTCCAAAATAGCAAACATCAATCGGCTTTTAACCTCCAAACCGGACACTTCACGTACAAAAATAAAACGCTGACCCGAAAACTGCAAATGCCTAAAAATCAGCAAGTTCATCAGCCATCTGACGAGCAAAAAAACTTCTTGAAAGATGCCACTTATACGGCAATTTATCGGTTTCCTGCGCCTGTGTACGAAAATACAAACCAAAACGCCCGATTATCACCCGACAAAAAAGCGGTGATGTTTCGGTCAAATGTCTTAGATTTACTCGAAAATCGAAAATCTCCGAATTTATATATCAAACATCAATAATTAAAAATTACGTAGGACTTTTTCAAGAGTATTATTTTGGGTGTACATCACGGATTATCAAATAATTATAGTACTTTGATGCGGTACACACCCAACATTCATTATTTTAACACTAAACTTCAAAATTATGATGCGATTTTTAGCTTTCATGCTGGTAATATTGGCTGCTTTTAGCTCGATTACCGCCCAAGATATCATCAGTTATGTGCCTGATGATGCGCCGATTGTGATGAGTTTGAATATCGAAAATGCCAAGAAAAAAATTGCGATGAGCGAACTCACCGAGTTGGGGATTTATAAAAATATCAAAACCAAAATGGGCGAAAGCGAAGGCGATAAAGCCATGTTCGACTTTTTATCCCAATTTTATGAAAATCCCGAAGCCGTGGGCTTGAGTTGGGAGCCACGAGCGTATGCGTATTTTCAGCAAAAAGACAGCTTTATGGTTTCGACTTTTATCTGGAAAATGACCGATAGCGAAAAATTTGAAGCCAGCTTTCCCGAACAAGCCGGAGCAGCACAAAAATTCGGAAAAATTAAATATTTCGCACCGCCCAATACGGATGATGCGTCTGATACTGACATCATTATCGCATGGACCAAAGACGTGGCAACCGTACAACTGATACTGGGCGATAACGCTTTTGTACATAACAGTATCCCTTATACCGACACGACCCGCTACGAAAAAATCGAGAAATTACAGGCACAATACACCAAAACCTTACGTCAGGTTGCCTTGACACAAGCCGAAGAAGCCCTAAAGCCCGCCAAATCGTCCGTTGCCAATCATGCTAATTATCAGGCTTTTGCAAAAAACGCATACGATTTGGGATTTTGGATGAATCTCGAAAAAGTATCCAATTTGTTAGAAGAGCAAAATAAATTCCCGATGCCGATGGAAGCGCAACGCCTTCGGCAGTTTGTCAATAAATTATCGGGTTTGCAGCAAGGTTTTTTCCATATGTTTATGCACCTTAACAAAGGTGAAGCCCGCATCGAAACGCAAAGTTTTATGGCGGATAGGCTCGATAAAATGGCACAGAAAATTTATCAAAAACAACTCGATGAGTCCCTTTTTAAATATGCCAAAGGCAAAGATGCCTTCTTTTATGCGGGAATGTCCCTGAATTTGCCCCAACTTTCGGATTTTACCGAAGAATATTACCGTATGGTCTTGGAGGGC
>CAZNYR010000059.1:8689-25187 GCA_964577275.1 uncultured Cytophagales bacterium
TCATCAGCACGTGGGATGTTCTGGATATTATCATTGACCAAGAGGAAATTACGGGATTACTCGCAGGCGATTTTTTGGTCAATATCACGGGGGTCAAAAAGGTGCAATCCACATACACCAGTTATGAATACGATGAAAATTTCAATGCTGTCGAAATCGAAAGAACCAAAGAAAATACATTGCCCGTCCTGACGGCATTAGCCAAAATTGGCAACCAAGCTAACATTCAGAAAATCATTACCTTAGCCGAAAAAACGAACCTTCTTCAAAAGAAAGAGGATTATTATGTGATGTCGAAAGCCAAAGACATCGGCGATGCTTTTCTCAAAATTAAAGATGGCATTCTCATCTTGAGCAACGATGCGGACGTAATTTCGGGCAAATACAAAAATGGTGTACCGAAATCCGAACAATTCTCCGATGCCCAAAAACAACTATTGCGCTCAAATTCAACGGTTTATAATCTTGATGCCCAAAATCTTCTCCAGAAAATCGAAGAAATAGGACAACAAGAATTGACCGAAAAAAATAAGCAACAACTCCATGTATTGAAGGATAATATTGAGTATATCCGCATTCAGGGAACGGATATTAAAGCGAACTACAAAAGTGAAATGATTATCTCATTTAAGAATAAAGACCAACATTTCCTAAAACAATTAGGAGCCGTTTTGGAGGAACTTAGCAAATTATAATTGACTGATAATCAATTTATTATAATCAAGTGGCATAACGTGTGTTTTGGATACACGCTATGCCGCTTTTTTTGTGATGATTTCTGGGATGCCCGCTGGCGTTTTTGTAAAAAGCCAAATTTTTTTTGCTTTTTTACGTTTTACATACAAAATTATCGAGTAATAATTTGATAATCAGTTCTTTATCAAAATTTATACATTTACATTTTCCAATATTTTAATTTTTAGACAAATATGAGTCGAATTTATTGTTTGATTGCCGTTTTGTGTTTTTTAACTTTTGATATACAAGCACAAAAAAAAGGAAAACCCGACCTAAAACGGTATAAAAATACGCTTAAAAAAGCCAAAAAAGGAGATTTGATGGCTTCACTCAAAATTGCCGAAGTGTGCAAAGGACATATTTTGGCTTCGGATGCCGAAAAAGATTATACGAGTGCCAAAAAATGGTATTCCTCCGCCCTTGCCACCAAGTCAGACCCCAACGGCAGAGGCTCTTTTGGGATGTTTAGTATCTCATTAACAGGAGGTTATGGCGAAACTGCCCACATGGAAGAAGCCAAAAAATGGCATCAACAAGCGGTGGCGAATGGCGCATTTCGGAACAACGAAACGTACTTGCCAGCCTTAGATTTAGCCGATTTTTTTATGCTCTACGAAAAGGCAAAAACCGATGATGATTTTGCCAAATTGCAGTTGGCACGGATGTATTTTGAGTTTGGTATCCATTACCGAAAAGCAAGAGGCTGGCTCAAATCTTTGGTAGAGGCAGGCAATCAGGAGGCAATTTATCTGGACGAAAAATGGAAGGCTTCCCAAAATCGTTACCACTCGTATCGAGAATCCAAAATTCATCATCCTGTTTTGTTTTATTTGCTTGAAAAACACGCCAAAGCAGGCAGTGCGATTGCCAAACTGGAATGGATTGAAACGGCACTCCAAGCGGATAAAGATACTTATCGACTTTCTGACGAAAAAGTACATGAAATTTTGGCTGATTTTCAGACGGATATTCCCGAATTACAGTTTAAGATGTTATTTATTCGGCAACAATATGAGGCAGGTATTCAGAAATATACCACAATTCGGGAAATGACACAAATCAAACACCAGCTTTCGGATGTCAATCTCCAATTTGCACAGGGCGCACTCCAAGAGTTTCGGATGGTCGATGCTAAACTCAAGACTATCAGTGATTTAGGTACATTATTTCGGCAAAGCCAAACCATGAACGAGGTCAATCTCGATGTAGTGGCTTATCGTAATCATTTTGAAGGAGAAATTCGTCCATTAGTTGCACTGCAAAAGGAACTTAGCACGTCAGAAATGCGGGCATTTTTGGGGGCAGAAAATTACAAAATACTCAAAGAAGAATTGAATCAGAAAGTAAATCAGATTATGGAAGTGGCATCCAATTCGCCGATGCTTTTGATGACGATTCGGGAAGGTTTTATGAAAAGTATTTGGCTTCGAGGTATTTATTATCCTCATAATCAGGGGATTCTGAATCATAAATTAGCCAACGTAGGTATCACGAACGAAAATATGACGCTTTATGAACAGATGCACCAACTCGAACGTGTACGATTCCAGAAGCTCGAAGATGCCCGCCGAGAACTCTATCAGATTGATGCCAAAGCCATTAGTCCCGAAGATAAATTAACCCTAAAATCATTTATCAAAACCAAAGGCATTCGGGATGTTATCGGCACACATCCCAAGGTCGAAACCATCGAACAAAATAAACATATATTATTGAGTTCCATGTGGTTACAGCCCGAAGGAGCGCAGGAATATTTCCGCTATACCAGCGACAGCAAAAACTGGTTTTCGGGCGATGTGCCGCACCCCAAAATGGCATATCATTATATCATCAAAGCGAAGCCCACGAAAGGAAAATACCAACTGATTATCAATGGGATACGGGCAGAAAAATCCCAACTGGTGTATAGTTCGAGCCTTGAAATTACGGCACAAAAAGAAGCTGATAGTTATGTCGTGAAATTATTTTTGTCTGAACGCCCCAAATACAAATGGGAAGAAAGTTCATTTGATTATTTAAAAGTGGTTTATCCTGCTACGGGCAGTCAGTTTGCGGTGCAATCGATTGGAAAAATCAAGAAAAAAGAAGATAACTTACATGGCAAATCAGAACTTGAACTTACCAAAAAAGCCCGAAGAGGTGATTTTTCCGAAAAAAATGCCTTGCGTTCGGCAGTCGAATATTTTATCCGAAAATACAACAAAGCACTGCATATATTTTAGTAACTTTTATAGGCAATCAGCACCGAATAGTCGTGCCACACCCCCGAACTTGTGGCACGAATTTCGGCACAAAAATACCGCAATTTTTGGATTATTTCTGGATAATGAATCGGACAAAATCGAAAGTCGAATCGGCAATATTTTCGCCCAAGGCATCCATCATCAAATTGACAGACTTCTCGATAGCCGCATCCGTACTTTCAAAAGATTTGCTTTGGTCATCGACCCAGAATTTGAGTAAGAATAACATTTGCCACCATAAAACGTTGGCATAGCGTTCCGTAAGAAACGGACGTTCAGCGACTTCGCCCGAATAAATGCCTTCGTTAATCAGGGCGTTGGTGTGTTCTTTAAATCGTTTTTTGAACCTATCCAAGACCGCATAATCATTATTCCACCAATCATAAAAAGCTAAGGAATATTTGGCAAAACTCCGTTTGCCTTTCATTTCTTCGATTAAGGTGTAATATAATGCCAAGAATTTTTCTCGAATAGAGTATTCTTGATAAACGGCTTCAGATTGCATTTTATTGATACAAACTTCTAACTGATTATCCCATACGACTTGTTCCAGCTCGGAAAAAGAGGCAAAATATTGATAAAAATGTTGCTCTTCGATTTCTATATTTTCTTTCATAAATCGGTACACCGATTCGGGACGCTGATGATGCGTCAGGACAAAATCAATATATTTTTCAATAATTTGCGTGGCAATATTTTCCATGTTGATTTTTTGAATTTTAACTTTGTTCATTTAACGCCAAGACTAAAACGGTTGTTTGGCAAAAAATATGGATTTTTGTACAAAAAAAATATACGGAAATTTTCAGTATCTTAAAGTTGTATGTTTTACGTAAGTTTTTGTATTTTTTCGGACTAAAAATCACTCCAACATCATCCAATATTATGAAAAATATCATTCGTATTGTTCGGGAATATTTCTTTGAATTTTCGGCAAGAGAAGCCAATGGGTTTGTTATCTTAATTACTTTGGCAAGTATTTTATTAATTATACCAACCGTTTTGCGTTTTTTTCCGCAAACCGCTTCCACGCCCGAAGAACTCGAAAATGATAAAACCTTAACCACGCAAATTTTGACCGAATTGGCGCAAGCCGAAAAGGAAAATCAATCCCATCCACAAACCAAAAAATATGATTATAAAAAGAAACAATATAAACCTGTTGCGCCACTTTTTGCCTTTAATCCCAATAAAATCGGCATTGAGGAATGGAAAAAATTAGGCTTGAAAGATTATCTCGCCGAGCGCATCGAAAAGTACAAAGCCAAAGGCGGAAAATTCAAGTATAAATCAGATTTACAAAAAATTTATGGTTTTCCTGATAAATTGTATGAGCAATTAGAAACGCATATTTTATTGCCCGAAAAATTTGATGCGGAAACCAATTTGATTCAAAATGACCTTCAAAATCAAGAAAATATATCTTGGAAAAGTACAAAAAAATTACCCGAAAATGATTCGAGAAGTCATGCGATTGAACCCTTCAATATTAATACAGCCGATACAGCAACACTTCGGAAAGTGCGTGGCATCGGAGAGGTTTTGGCGCAACGCATCGTAAAGTTTCGGGATAATCTGGGCGGTTTTCATTCCCTCGAACAACTCGGCGAAGTTTACGGCTTAAAACCTGAAACGCAAACCGAATTATTCAAATATATTCGGATTCAAAAGTCTGATTATCAGAAAGTTAAAATCAATACCGTTTCCTTAGATGAACTCAAAAAACACCCTTACGTTCGTTTTAAAATTGCAAAAATCATCATTAATTATCGGACACAGCACGGAAGATACGAAAGTGTGGAGGATTTGAAAAAAATCCGAGTGCTGGATGCGGAAATCTTAGAAAAAATTACGCCTTATTTATCATTTGAATAAGTGAAATAATTTTATATATTTCTCAAAATAATACTATTTATATTTTTGGGTATCAGCACATGATTTGAAATATCTTACTTCCAGCCATAAAGATTTCAAAGCTAACAAACTATTAGTATCTTTGGATGCAAATGCGTGAAGCCGAACTCTCAATTATTATGAATAAAATACATATTTATATTCAAAAAATTGTTTTTATAATTATTTTAATCAATTTCTGTTCGTCTTGTTCTGTGATGAAGCATCTCAAACCTGATGAGCAACTGCTTTATTCTCAAAGCATTGAAGGCGTAGAAGTGTTGGATACGGAGGAATTAGAATTATTTTATCGTCAAAAGCCCAATCGGCGGATTTTATTTACTTCGTGGATGCCATATTTGTCGGCATATTATGTGGGACTTCCTCGTTATAAGCGCAATAAAGAAAGTTACAAAGCCGAAATCTTGGAACTGGAAGAGGAATTGCGCCAAATTATGGCGGATGAGGCTCTTTTGGATAGGCGTAAATATCGTCTTGACGAGAAATACAAGCGCAAAATTGATGCGCTCAAGGTGGCATATCGGGAAGGCAACTGGCTGATGCGTTCGATTGGCGAAAAACCGACCCTTTTTGATTCGGCAAAGATGGTAACGACAGCCGAAAAATTACAAATTTTTATTCGGCAGGAAGGCTATTTTTCGGCGAGTGTTACGCCCGAATACGAGGTCAAAAACAAGAAAGTATTTGTAAAATACATTGTTAATCAAGATTTACCGCATTATATTAATAAATTGGAGGTGGTTTCGGAGGATACGGCGTTGCTTCATTTTGTACAGAAAGTTGAACAACATTCGGTATTGGAGCCTGGGCATCGTTTTGAGCGGAAAAATTTGGTTTCGGAACGTGAGCGTTTGGCGAAGGCGGTCAAGGAATTTGGTTATTTTCACTTTATGCCCGATTATATTTTTTATGAATTAGATACGATTCATGTTCCTAAACCGACTGAAAATCAGAGGTTTATGAATATCAAAATTCGTTTGGAAACGCCCGAAAATGATTCGATTCATCATCGGTATCGCATTGCACAGGTCAATTTTACGTCTGACCTCCAGAAGGCAACTACTTCGACCTACGAACTGGATTCTATCACGGGCGAGGTCATTCATCGCCCTATCGAAATTGATACGCTTCGGGCAAATCGGAAAAATTTTATGATTCATGGGCAACGGTATTCCCCAAAAATTTTGAGTGAAAAAATTTCGATTCACGAAGATAAATATTATCATCATAGCCGCACGGTCGATACGCAAAAAGCCTTAGCGCAGATGGGCGTTTTTAAGTTTGTGAATGTGCGTTATGATACGCTGAGTAATCACCAATTATCGGCAAATATTTTCGTAAATTCTTTTGATAAATACGATGTATCCGCCGAGGCGGGAGCCAGCGTAAGTCAGTCATTACCAGGACCTTTTATTGCTTTGGGATGGCGCACCCGAAATATTTTGGGGGCAGGCGATATTCTTGATGTATCGCTGACGGGTTCGATTGAATCTCAAGTTTCCAATACCAGCACGACCAATAATCAATCGTATAATAGTAATGAAATTAATTTAAATAGTGCATTTTCAATTCCTACGATGATTTTTCCATTTTTGAATAAAACCCGTAGGGATAAAATCGGCATTTTTCGGACAAATACCAAACTGACCGCTGGCTGGGTTTATACGAATCGCCCTGAATACACCCGAACCACCGTTACGGGCGGATTCGGGTACACTTGGGACAACGGACAATACAGCAGTTTCAAAGCCGATTTATTGAATGTGGGCATCATTCGTACTCGGCGATTAAGCCCCAATTTTTTGGGTTATCTATTTGATATTGAGTTAGATAACGAATCAGGTAATAAAGGTGTTTTGTTGCGTTCGTTCGAGTCTTCTTTGTTGAGCAGTTCGGCTTTTAGTTTTACCTATAACAATGACAAGAATATTCATGCGATTTATTGGCACACGCATTTGGAGGCGGGTGGTTCGTATTTAAATTTATTTGGAAATGATTTTCTTGCCGAAAATGCGACCATTTTCGGGTTGGAATATTACCGATATTATCGCCTTCAGACCGAATTGCGGTATTATATTCCGATGGGCAAAACAGGAAAAATTGCGATGCGTGCCAATTTTGGGCTGGCACGTTCGTATGGAGCGCATGGCGATGAGGAATCCGTCTTGCCTTATGACAAACATTTTTTCTTGGGCGGCAGCAACAGCATTCGGGCGTGGCGACCTCGCCGTTTGGGTCCAGGTTCATTTACGCCATTTTCTAACGAGGATGGTAGTTTTGATTATAGTTTTGAACAACCGGGAGAACTGATGCTCGAAGCCAATATCGAATACCGCAACAAACTGGTTAGTATCATCAACTGGGCGATGTTTTTGGATGCTGGAAATGTCTGGTTTACAAGACCTAACACCCGAATCGGGACAACATTTGACCGCCGTACTTTCTTGAGTGAACTTGGTGTTGGGGCGGGTTTAGGATTGCGATTCGACCTTTCTTTTTTGGTCATGCGATTTGATGCGGCGACAAAGATTTTTGACCCCGCCCTGCCTTATGGCAGCCGATTTGTAGGGCGAGCATTTTCTATAAGAGAATTAATTACTTTGAGAGGACAATCCGTTTTAAATATTGGTATTGGTTATCCATTTTAGGAATTTGTTAGACTTGCCAAGTTTTCAAAACTTGGCAAGTCTTAATCAAGTTTTGAAAACTTGGCAAGTCTTATATTATGAATAGTAATTGAAATTATTCTCCCGCTTCGGCGGTTTTTTGAGTTTTTATTTCTTGTAAGAATTTTTTGATTTCGCCATCAATCAGCCATAAACCTTGTCCTTCTTCGCCGATAATATCGAAAAATTCCAAGATACGTCTGGCAACGCTTTCCTCTTCGCGCTGTTCATTGACGAACCACTGCAAAAAATTAAAAGTGGCAAAATCCTTGACCGAAAAGCAATGCTCGGATAAATTATTGATGGCGCGCGTAACGGCGATTTCATGCTCCAAAATTGAATCGAAAACGCCACGCAAAGATTCGTATTCGTGGCGTATATTCTTGATTTCTGGGGCTTTCGCATAGCCGCCTGCCTCATTGACATACTTCATAATCTTCATCATATGCTGTCGTTCCTCTTGGGAATGGTCATACAAAAATTCGCTTGCGCCCAAATAGCCTTGCGTTTCAGCCCACGAACCCATTGCCAAATAATAAAAAGAAGACAAGCCTTCCATCTGAATTTGTTGATTGAGTTTCTGTTCGGTTTCTTCGAGCAAAGAGCGTTTGCGTGTTACTATCGTTTTCATTTTTCTGTGATTGGTTTGATAATTTCTTGCTACCAAAAGTATGTATGATACAAAATTGTTGGGATAAAAGCTAATTTAAAATCAATCCGATTAAAAGAAGACTTAGGTTTTGCGTTTCTTTTTCTTGGCAGCAGGAAATAGTATATTATTGAGAATCAGGCGATAACCCGCCGAATTAGGATGTAAATTCAAATCCGTAGGCTGCTCACCGACAAAATGCTGATAATCTTCGGGGTCGTGTCCGCCATAAAATGTCCAGAATCCTTTGCCGTGTACGCCATGAATGTAACGTGCTTCACTAATGGATTTGGTTTCGCCCATGACCAATACATTGGGTTTGATTAACTGTTTTTTAAAGCCCGTAGTTTGTCCCATAAATCCTTTGACTTGTTGCGTGTGATTTTGCGTGAGCATCGTTGGGATGGGATCCCACTTTGCCGAAAATTGGAACAATTCAAAATAATCGTTGTGTTCTCGAAGTCCTCGTTCCTGATAGCCATTATCAATGTCAGAATATTCATATTCGTAAGGATTCATGACCAATTTGAAATCTTTGAAAGCAAACGTATGTGTATAATCCAATTTGCTATTTGCCGCACGGTCGGCGGGGTCGCCATCGTACATATATTCGCAAATATCCACGCCTTCGGTGGCGAGTGCAATATCATAAGTATCTGTTGCTGAACACATTGCAAACAAAAAACCACCGCCCGCACAAAACGCACGAATCTTCTTGACGACTGCCAATTTGAGTTGTGAAACCTTCGCAAATCCATGTTTTTGTGCCGTTTCTTCAAAGGAACGTTGTTGTTCTTGATACCAACTGGTGTGTCCATTACTTCGGAAAAACTTGCCGTATTGTCCCGTAAAATCTTCGTGATGAAGGTGCAACCAATCATATTTGGGCAAATCTCCGACCATCACTTCGTCATCAAAAACCACATCATACGGAATCTCGGCGTAGGTCAAAACCAACGTTACTGCATCATCCCACGGCTGTTTACTTTTGGGCGAATACACCGCCACTTTGGGCGGCACTTCCAAGCGCATCACGTCCATATTGGCATCCGCTCGGCTGATTTGTTCCTTGATGCTCAGGGCTTCCGAATCCGAAATGACCTCATAATTCACGCCCCGAATCCGCAATTCTTTTTCCAGAGGCGTAATATGTTTGAACATAAAACTACCACCCCGATAATTCAACAACCACTCCGCCACGATTTCCTGTTGCAACACCCAAAACGTAATGCCATAGGCTTTCAGATGATTGGTTTGCGATTCGTCCATCGGTACTAAAATGTGCGAAGCCCGTAGATTTCCAACATAAAAACACACGAAAAATAATACCAAAATATGAAGTTTGAATTTCATTTGAAAAAGACTTTTAGTTTTATAAAATATTGATTATCAATGCAATAATAATGCTTTTTTCGATACAATTTATCTTAGTCGAAACGCCATAAATCATGCAAAAGTTATATCCAAAATTCTATATTTACAAACGTCCGCATCGGATTACGGTTAAAATATGATAAAATCATAAAAAATTCGTATCTTTAATTATCTAAAAATAAAAGCTGGAATAACCGCAATTTATTCCCTAATTTATGTATAACATAATGATTATCAACTAATTATGTTATTTGAATTTTTACAAATTACAAACCAAAACCTTTCCAAAACATCATGAAAAACAAGAAACTATTATTTTTTATCTTACTGATGATGGCGGCTTTTTCGGTTTCCGCCCAAAAACTGGACATGGAAAAACTCAAAGGCTTAAAACCCCGAAGTATCGGTCCGGCAGGCATGAGCGGACGAGTTACGGCGATTGATGTGGTGCTGAAAAATCCCGAAATGATTTATGTGGGTACGGCTTCGGGCGGTATCTGGAAATCAGAGAATGGCGGCATTTCGTGGAATCCGATTTTTGATACCTTGCAAGTTGCTTCGATTGGCGCATTAACCATCGACCAAACCAATCCCGATGTCATTTGGGCTGGCACAGGCGAAGGAAATCCCCGAAATAGTCAAACTTCGGGCGCAGGAATTTATCGCAGTCTGGATGGCGGAAGAACTTGGAAATCAATGGGTTTGGAAAAAACTCGAAACATTCATCGGGTCATTATTCACCCCACAAATCCCGATATTATCTATGTCGGGGCAATCGGGTCGGCTTGGGGAAACCATCCCGAAAGAGGCGTTTTTAAGACAACCAATGGCGGAAAAACATGGCAAAAAATCCTCTATATTGACGATAAAACGGGCTGTGCCGATATGGTCATCGACCCCCAAAATTCCAATAAATTACTCGTGGCGATGTGGGAATACGGTCGGAAACCATGGATTTTCAAATCTGGCGGTAAAAATTCGGGCTTGTATGTTACGCTGGATGGTGGCGAAAACTGGACAAAACGCACTGAAAATGAGGGACTTCCGAAAGGCGAATTAGGACGAATTGGCTTGGCGATTGCTCCGAGCAACCCCAAAATTGTTTATGCGCTGGTCGAGGCAAAAAAAAATGTATTGCTCAAATCTGAAGACGGTGGTTTTACATTCAAACCAATAAATGATAAACATGAAATTGGCAATCGCCCATTTTATTATGCCGAAATTTACGTCAATCCACAAAACGAAAACGAGATTTACAGCCTGTATTCCGTAGTTTCCAAAAGTAGTGATGGAGGTAAATCATTTCAAGTAATTTTGCCGTATTCGGGCTTCGCAGGCGTTCATCCTGACCATCATGCGTGGTGGATTCATCCCGAAAATCCGAACTATATGATTGACGGCAACGATGGCGGACTCAACATTACGCAAGATGGCGGCAAAACGTGGCAATTTATTGAAAATTTACCTTTAGCCCAATTTTATCACATCAACGTTGATACTGATTTTCCGTACAATATCTACGGCGGAATGCAAGATAACGGCTCTTGGAAAGGCACAGGTTATGTCTTCAAACATGGCGGAATCAAAAATCATTATTGGCAAGAGGTCATGTTTGGTGATGGATTTGATGTCGTGCCTGACCCCGAAAATTCTCGGTATGGATATGCCATGTATCAGGGTGGAAATCTTGCCCGATATGATTCGGAAACTGGCGAAGTCGTTTATATTCAGCCTGTCCATCCCGAAGGTAACCGATTGAGATTCAACTGGAATGCAGGCATTGCCCAAGACCCATTCGACACAAAAACCATTTATTTTGGAAGTCAGTTTTTGCACCAAAGTACCGACAAAGGGTTGAGCTGGGAAATCATTTCGCCTGACCTGACGACAAACAATCCTGAAAAACAAAAACAACATAAAAGTGGCGGTTTAACGCCAGATGTTACGGGAGCGGAGAATCATACCACCATTTTGAGCATTGCACCAAGTCCCAAAAAACAGGGAGTCATTTGGGTCGGAACAGATGACGGAAACGTACAATTAACCCAAGATAATGGTAAAATTTGGCAAAATATTACATCTAATATCAAAGGTGTTCCTGCGGGCAGTCGAGTGCCTCAAATTCATGCCTCACGACACAAGGAAGCCGAAGCATTTGTGGTGATTAATAATTACCAACGAAACGACTGGACACCATATTTATTCCAAACTACGGACTACGGGAAAACATGGAAAAAACTGGTTTCCAATGACTTATGGGGCTATGTTTTGTCTTTTGAGCAAGACCCCATCGAACCAAAATTAATGTTTATGGGGACGGAATTTGGGCTTTATGTCAGCATTGATGCAGGCAAAAATTGGACAAAATGGACGAACGGCTACCCCACGGTTTCGACCATGGATATGAAAATCCAAGAACGAGAACAAGATTTGGTTATCGGGACTTTTGGGCGTTCGGCGTATGTATTGGATGACCTCCGTCCGCTTCGAGAATTAGCGCAAAAAGGTACAAATATTCTGAATCAAGAAATTTATGCGTTTGAAACGCGTGAAGCCTATCTTGCTCAAATTCAGAACCCTTCGGGCGCACGATTTGCCGCAAATGCCGATTATCAAGGCGAAAATCGTCCGTTCGGGGCGGTCATTACGTATGCAGTCAAAGAAGGCAAAAAAGACAAAGACAAGAAAAAACAAGACTCCGATGCAACGGATAAAACGAAGGAAACAAATCTTGGAAAAGTACAAATTCAGATTTTAAATTCGGCAGGCGATACGGTGCGAACTTTTGCACATACGCCCGAAACAGGTATCAATCGAGTGGGCTGGAATTTGGATAAAAAACGTCCTCGATTTCCGAACGAAAAAAAGGATAATTTCAAGGATAATGAACCCGCAGGATTTCAGGTATTGCCTGATATTTACAAAGTGCGTTTGACCTACGAAGGCAAAACAGATTCAACAAAAATCACGGTCAAATTAGACCCACGATTGCAGGTTTCGGATACCGATTTGAAGGCAAGAAATGAGGCGATTGAACGAGTTTTGAAGGTTGCCGAAAAAGCCACGCAAGCCATCGACCAATTAGACGAAATCACAAAAACTATCGCATTAGTTTCCCAACAAATGCAAGATAATCAGGCAGATACAACATGGACTTCGGAAGTTAAAAATCAGGCAAAAATCGTTACGGATTCCGTCAAAGTACTGAAAAAATTGATTTTGTCAAAAGAAGATGCCAAAGGTTATGAAGCCGAAGACCATCTTTTAAGTAATAAAATCGGAACGCTGACCTATCGTCTGGGAATTACATTTTCTGCGCCACATCCGACCCGAAAATTAGAAATCGAAAGGCTCGAAAAAGATGCTCAAATCATCTTGGAACGTATCCATCATTTCTTCGTACACGAATACAAAAAATATGAGGAAGCCGTGAGCCATGTAACCCTATCGCCTTTCAAAAAAGTGCTACCCTTAAAATAAATTTGGTGCATATACTTTCTTGTTTTTGTACAATTTTATGAGTATAAAATATTTTGCACAAAAAATGCCGTTACGATAATCAGCAACGGCATTTTTTTTTGATTTTCAGGCTAAAAATTCAACTTGGATTTGATAGAATTGACCATGATTATTGACCGACTAAATCTTGAATTACTTGCATGGTAACTCCCTCAAAATCAAGGACTTTTTCTCCTTTATGGTCTGCCAAAAACTCTTCGGCACTGGCTCTGTCTTTGAACGGCACAAGGTCATGTCCCATCGGTCCTGTAACATCACTTTTAATGACATAAAACGCTGATTTTGCGTCTATTAGCTCCTGTTCATAGTATTCATTTACCTGAATAGAAGCCTTTTGCAATCCTGCCGAATCCTTGAGATACGTCATAAACATACATCGAGGCGCACAAAAATTTTGGGTTTTATCGTCTTGGGTTAGCACCGTTTTCCATTTCGGAAATTCGGCTGTCGGCATTCCACAATTTGCACAATCTTCGAGGCTTGCCTCCTGCGTATGTTCTTGATGATGTTCCGTATGGTTTTCTGCATGATTTTCGGGCTGATGCACCTCATTTTTTTGCGTGGTATTTCCGCAAGCCATCATTAAAATTAAAGACAAAGAAAATAGTATTTTTTTCATAAACGTTATTTATTTTAAAGATTGATTAATCATAACATTGACTTGATTTTTATCGACCCAACCGACAATCTTTCGGGCGACCGTTCCATCGGGATTAATGAAATAATTGACAGGCAATTCCTCCACGCCATATTGTTTGGCAATCGTTCCAGCCGTATCCAAAAGCATAGGGAAAGTAGCTCCGTATTTTTTCCGAAACTTACGGGATGATTCGGCGGGCTGTGCCACGTTAATTGCCAGAAGCTCAAACTGTTGCTCGTTTAATTGGGTGTAATATTTTTGTGTGGCAGGAAATTCTTTTTTGCACGCAGGACAATAATCCGCCCAGAAATAAAGCATCACAACTTTGCCTTGATAATCCTCTAATTGATAGGTTTTATTTTCTAAATCTTGCGCCAAAAAATTGGGTGCTTTTGCACCCGCCGGGATGCCTTTTTCGAGCGAAGGCGTACAGGCAAAAATTCCCAGCATGAGTATTCCTAAAATTGTACTTTTTTTAGATATTCTTAAATCGTAGTGCATATCACGTATTGAAAAAAAATAGGTTATATTATTTGCATAAAAATTTAGATTTTTAGGACATTTTCAAATCCATTTCACAGAAATAAACTTGCCATTTTGTGTTCGTCCAGAATAATAAACGTTTTGTTTCCATCGGGTGTATAATTCGGATTTTTGCAAGCAAATAACTGATTAATAAGCATTTGCATTTCGGATTGACTCATCGTTGTGCCTTTCCTTAGTGCGCCTTTTTTTGCCATGCCCAAAGCAATGTTTTCGTATTTTGAAACATTTAGTTTGGATTTATGGAGTTTGTATTGTTCCAAAAGTCCTTCCAAAATATCGAAATCATCTTGCATCAAATCGGCTGGAATCCCGTTCAAAAGGAGTTCTTTTTTATTGATTTGATAAATAAAACCGAGTGATTTTAGTTCTTCATGCAAGTCCGAAAGCAAAGTTAAATCCGTAGCGGGCAAGAAAATAGTTTTGGGAAACAACAACTGTTGGGATGCACCCGCTTGATTTTCAAGCTGATACAAAAACCGTTCGTACAAAATACGCTGATGCGCTGCCTGCTGATGAATAAGCAACATCCCTGATTTGACACGGCTCACCACATATTGATAATGTACCTGAAAGGTGGTTTGTTCGCGCACCTCATCCTGACTTGGGCTGGAGTCCTCTTCGGCATGATTGGCAGCACTTTCAAAAGTTAATGTATTATCCTGATTTCCAAAATGATTCGGAAAATCATCCGAAGGATTTGGGATGGATTCTTCGTATAATTTTTCCCAATTCTCCAGATTAGACATCTCTAATTTTGACATTTTTGAGGAATTTGTATGCTGATAATCAGCCGATTGCATCGGAATTTTTGGTGATTTTCCTGTGGCAAAATTAACATCATACTCAAAATCCAGAGCGGGGCGAAAATGATGCGTCCCCAATGCCTGTTTGACCGCCGCATGAATGACCGCATACGCCGTGCGCTCGTCATCAAATTTGATTTCCGTTTTGGTCGGATGGACATTAATATCAATATTTTTGGGGTCAATTTCGATAAAAAGTACATAAAGCGGAAAGGTATCTTCCTGCAAAAGTCCTTGATAAGCCGTTGTAACGGCATGATTTAGGTACGGATGTTTAATAAATCGGTCATTGACCAGAAAAAACTGCTCGCCACGTGTTTTTTTTCCAAATTCGGGTTTGCCGATATAGCCTTGTACCTTCATGTGCGCCACTTCCTCGCTGCATGGGATGAGTCGTTCTTTGTAATTTTTGCCCAAAAGTCCTACGATTCGTTGCGCTAATTTTCCTTTTTTGAGGTTATAAATTTCCATATCATTTTGATAAAGCGCAAATTCGATGTCGGGATGTGCCAACGCCACGCGCTGAAATTCGTCATAAATGTGGCGAAGTTCTACCGAATCAGATTTGAGAAAATTGCGGCGTGCTGGCACATTGAAAAATAAATTTTTGACCGAAACTGTCGTGCCTTTGGGCGTTTGGGCGGGTTCTTGGGCGATGACTTTTGAGCCTTCAATCTGCAATCGGATGCCCAAGTTTTGTCCTTCGGGTTTGGTCTTGAGTTCGACCTGCGCCACTGCCGCAATCGAAGCCATTGCCTCGCCCCGAAACCCTTTGGTTCGGATATCAAATAAATCTTCGATGGACATGATTTTTGAGGTGGCATGACGCTCAAAGCACATTCGAGCATCCGTTTCGGTCATGCCTACGCCATCATCGGTTACTTGAATGAGTGATTTTCCTGAATTTTTAACGACCAATTCAATCCGAGAACTTTGTGCATCTACCGCATTCTCAAGCAGTTCCTTGACCACCGAAGCGGGTCGCTGAACCACCTCCCCCGCTGCAATTTGATTCGCTAAAGAATCAGGCAATAAACGGATTACATCTTGCATCATTTTAATTCAAAATTTTAAAATCGTTACAAAAAAAATAATTGTCAAACCATCAGATGCTCAAATTTAGATATTGACAGCTTCATTTCTACTATTTTTTGCTCAAAAAAGAAATCGCTATACAAATTCTTAGGCATTCTTGCACAGGCAAAAAAACCAAATCTATCCGAAATATCGTAGTTTCAGGAATATAAAACTGGAGAAAATCGTAATCCAGCCCTTGACTTTTTGTATTTTTGTTGAAAGCTAACTTATAGAAAACCATGAATTTAGACCAAAGAAAATTACGACTGATTCGGTTTATTTCTGAATTGGAAGACGAAACTTTTTTTGATTATATCGAATCGGTCATC
>CAZNYR010000060.1:0-8340 GCA_964577275.1 uncultured Cytophagales bacterium
TACGTATGGCGAAACCGTACATATTTTCATCGAACGAAAAAATTATCACGGCGTATTTTTGCCCAATTTTAGAACATGGGAAACCGAATATAATCCCTCTTCAATGAACTTGCAATATATTGACCACATGGTCGGAAATGTAGGCTGGAATCAAATGAATAAATGGACAAAATTTTATTCGGAAGTGCTGGGATTCACGCAGTTAGTATCATTTGATGACAAAGATATTTCCACAGAATATACGGCATTGATGAGCAAAGTCATGAGCAACGGCAACGGACGAATTAAATTTCCAATTAATGAACCTGCCGATGGTCGGAAACGCTCACAAATCGAAGAATATTTGGATTTTTATGAAGGCGAAGGCGTACAGCATTTGGCAGTAGCAACCGATAATATTATTGAAACCGTTACAAAAATGCGTGAACGAGGCGTGGAATTTTTGACCGTCCCAGAAACTTATTATGATGAATTATTGGAGCGAGTGGGCGATATTGATGAAGATATTGAACCACTCCGCAGATTAGGCATTCTGGTTGATCGAGATGAAGAGGGCTATTTATTACAAATTTTTACCCGTCCTATCGAACCTCGCCCGACCCTA
Source organism: uncultured Cytophagales bacterium (assembly GCA_964577275.1). GTDB lineage: Bacteria > Bacteroidota > Bacteroidia > Cytophagales > Thermoflexibacteraceae > UBA2561. Next base: position 605 of record CAZNYR010000060.1, read on the forward strand.
TTTTTTGAAATCATCCAGCGAAAAGGAGCGCAATCGTTCGGAAAAGGAAACTTTAAGGCTCTTTTTGAAGCCATCGAACGAGAGCAAATGCTTCGAGGAACGTTGTAGAAAAAAGTCAGAAAAAATTACCACAACGATTCCTGATAAATTGTGTGTCGTGAATTATTTATTGTGATTTCCCCATTCAAAATTTGAATGGGTTTTTTGTTTGATTTAAGTTAAAAAAACTAAATAATTTTCAAACATTACACGAATTAGTTTAAAACATATTTTTGTAAATTGTTAAAATAAATTAATACACGAATCAAGTTAGATTTAATTTCAAAATATAACTTACTGATTATCAGGCTTATATAATTTTATAAAACAAACTGCCTCATCGCTCCGAAACCTTCAATTCAAAAAATTATTTATCTTGTCAGAAATACCTCGCACCATGCCCGTATATGGAAAAAATTTTTGAGCCATATCACACTGATTATCAAAGCAATATGATAAATTTTTTGCAAGGCATCAGGGTAAATTCGTTACAAAGTATCTTCTTATCAAAGGCAATTTATAATTATGGATAAGCTACTCAAATACATCACGGGAGAAGCTGACGATGCCGAAAAAAAGGAAATCGAACGTTTGCTCAAAACGGATGCAGAAGCACGCAAGGAGGCTGAAAAACTCCGCATCATTTGGGAAAATGCTTCCAAATCTAAGACCGTGCCTGTGGATACGGAGAAGGCGTGGGCGCACGTTCGGCAACGAATCAACGCTGAACAAAATGCACGCCCTGCATCAAACAAACAAACAATTACTCGGAAAAAACGAATGCGCTGGCGAACCCTAAGCCAAATCGCCGCCGCCGTTGTGATGGGACTGATATTGAGTTATATTGCTTATAATCAATACATTAAGACAGAAAATGTACCTCTACTGGCTGAAATTTCAACGCACCAAATCAAACATTTGACCTTGGCAGATGGCTCTAAAATCACATTAAATAAAAATTCAAAACTGACTTATCCCGAAAAATTTACGGGAACTTCACGAGAAGTTACACTGGAAGGCGAAGCCTTTTTTGAGATACAACATCTTGAAAGACAGCCTTTTATCGTTCGAGCAAGCAATACGGAAATCAAAGTGTTGGGTACGAAATTCAATGTCAGTACTCGAAAAATAGATTCGGTAGAGGTGGCGGTCGAAAGTGGAAAAGTAGCTTTTTATGTCCCAGATAAAAGTGCTAACTCGGAGGTCATTTTGACCAAAGGTGAAAAAGGAATTTATGCCCAAAAGTCAAGACAAATTACTGAATTTCAGGGTCATAGTATGAATGATACGGCATGGAAAACCAGACTTTTACGATTCGAGGATACACCAATTTCGGAAGTGATTCGGCACTTAAATCAGTTTTATAACACTCATATTTTGGCAACTGAAAATCTGAGAAATTGCCGATTAACCGCCAAATTTAGTAATAAGTCACTTGATGAAGTTTTGGAAACGCTTGGTTTTATGTTTGAGGTCAAAATTGAAAAATCTGACCAGTATATCAAGCTGGTAGGCGGAAATTGCACGCCAGATTAACTATGTTTTTATAAAAATCCTATCCATTTTTAAACGTAATTTGACAAATAAACTTTCTTAAATTAACAAAAAAATAAGTTTTTTAGTATCATATCTTACTTCGTAAATAAAATAGGATTTGATTAGACACCCTTATCGTGATGTTTTTTAGGAAATTTCTAAAAAATATCGTCTTGCATTAGCATATTTTCAATATAAAGTCATATATTTGTGAAATTTTTAATTAAAACACAATATTACCATGAAATTAGCGGTGGTAGGTGCGACAGGATTAGTTGGCACCGAAATTTTAAATGTGCTTCAGGAGCGTAATTTTCAGTTTGACGTATTAATTCCAGTAGCTTCGGCAAAGTCTGCTGGTAAAAAACTGAAATATAAGGATAAGGAGTACACCATCGTAACTGCTGAACAAGCGATTGGACTGCGCCCTGACATTGCAATTTTTTCGGCTGGAGGCAACACCTCTCTGGAATATGCACCTCAATTTGCGGAAGTTGGGACAACCGTCATTGACAACTCTTCGGCGTGGCGAATGGATGCCAGCAAAAAATTAGTAGTTCCCGAAATTAATGCTCATACGCTGACCACTGACGATAAAATTATTGCCAATCCGAACTGCTCCACGATTCAGATGGTCGTGGTATTAAACCCTCTGCATCAGCAATATAGAATCAAACGCGTGGTAGTTTCGACCTATCAATCGGTAACGGGTTCGGGCAAAAAAGCCGTTGACCAACTGATGCAAGAACGTAGCGGAAACATTGCCGAAAATCCGGCTTATCCGCATCCGATTGACCTCAATATTTTGCCTCATATTGATGTATTCCAAGAAAATGGATACACCAAAGAAGAGATGAAAATGATAAAAGAAACCAATAAAATCATGGGCGATGACAGCATCAAAGTTACTGCGACCACCGTCAGAGTGCCTGTGGTGGGCGGACACGCCGAATCTGTGAATATTGAGTTTGAAAATGAATTTGATTTGGACGAGGTGCGAGAAATTTTAGCCTCTGCTCCCAATGTGGTTTTGCAGGATAATCCCGCCGAAAACATTTATCCGATGCCAATTTGGTCGCACAAAAAAGATGAAACATTTGTCGGGCGATTAAGACGAGATGAAAGCCAACCCAAAACCCTGAATGCGTGGATTGTAGCGGATAATCTCCGAAAAGGAGCCGCAACCAACGCCGTACAGATTGCAGAATATCTAAAAGAAAATGGTTTGATATAAATTTTAGCCTCTAATTCTTAAACACCCTCCACAAAATCACGGACTTTGTGGAGGTTTTTTTGTGTATCGGTATTTTACGATTTGTTTTATAACTATCATATTATCAGTATTTTAGAACCCATTAAGTCGATTTTTGTAAACTGATAATCGTCTTTAATTTTTTGTTTCGATGAAATACGGAGCATCAAAAATTTCGTCATCCGCATATAATTTTGTCCATTTTCGATTGACCATTTTTACCTGACTTTGTGCATATTTTTCCAAGATTCCAAATAATTTTGCTCGCACTTCTTTTGGCATATCTTGCATCATACTGCGCTCATTATCAAAGCGTAACATCATAATTTCAGGATGTTCTTTTGCTAATTTTTGGGTATGCGGATTATGTTCAATCAAATTTTTTTGGCGTAATAAATGATACAAATGTTGTGCATCCGAACCAATTTGCTTGACGGTTTTCGTTTCTAATGCTTTCAAACCTTGTTCGATTTGGGCATCCATATAACCGCATCGTTTGGGGTCTTCGTCCAATACTTTGAGCATCCCAATCATGCGCCGACATTTTTCGCATTTACCGCACGGAAGCATTTTTTCGCCTTCTTTGTGCGCCGAATGACAAGAAACTTGCAGACGTTGTAAATTGGGATAACGTTTGACTAAAATGTTGAGAATCAGCAATTCGGACAAACTTCGCAATATCGAAAATTGGTACATATTCCAGCCCTTGCGAGCATAATAACGTGTCATCGCATTATCAAAATATTTGCTCTGGTCATAAAGTGCGTTATAATGCGTAATTCCCTGAAAATTAATTTGTTGCGTACAATCATATTCATTTCCAATCAAAATATTTTTGGTATTTCGTTTACGCACTACGGGCAACGCACCGAACAAAAACACCGCCACCGTCCACAATCGAATGGGATAAATATCCGACCGAATGTTCTGAAAGTTCTTTTTGATGAAAGGCATTTGGCGTATCATCCAGTTAAAAAGTCGGTCGCAATTACACCAAGGTTTGACCGTATTCGGCTCATTTTCAGCGAAATACTTGTGTGCATTGTAAGCTGTGTACCAATGTCGCCCCGATTCATTAATGAAAATAGGATGCGCCTCGCCCAGTTCATTTACAATTCCGTAAGTTAATAAACTATCTTTACCGCCACTGCTTAAAACAGCAAACTTTTGGGCATCTGGCGTAGCGTTTTCGGGCTTGAGGCGCATCTTTCCGAAAGTTGTATTTTCAAAAATAATTTCGGCATTGGTGTACTTTTTTTGTGGCGTTGCGTCCATTTTATCAAAAGGACTAACCAAAAATTCGTTCGGAAATAAAAATTTATTGACATAAATTTCGCGCGCCGTATTTTCAATCATATCCGTAATGAACTGTTTATCAGTCATATCAAACAATCCATCAAACACCATTTTTTTGCAAAATAATCCGTAATTGATAGCTACTTGCACCGTCATCATCGAAGCTAAATTGACATCTGTCGATTTTTTTTTGTCGAAAAACGTTTCGGGATAAGAATAAATCAAATCCATTTCGAGCAGTTCGCCATCAGTCTTGAGTAGCGAATAAGTAGCCCGTACTTCGTTGGTTTTCAGACAAATACGATGTACTCGAAGCGTATCAAATACGGCTAAACTTGTTGAGTTAATAATCGTCGTCATTGTTTGACTCGAAGTCATTATCTTCATTATTATTTAACTCACCCAAATAATCGGCATCATCGTATTTATTTTCGTACTCTTCTTTGATGTCATCGCGCAATGTACCATCTTCATCAAAATCGTCATCATTTTCTACGATTTTTCTGGCTTTTTCTCTGGACATTCTGACCAAATAATAATGGTCTTCGGTTTCAAAAGGCAAGCCCAAATATCGCTCGCCATTTTGGGTTGAAAATCCGATTAAATGTTGTGAAAATCCTTTGGGATAAACCAACTTGATTTGTTCTTGAATTTCAGGAGTTAATTTGGCATAATCCTTGATAACTCTTGGTTTGCTTTTGCTCATTTTATATAATTTTTAAGTTTAGAAACTAATTCAGTCGCACCATGTGCCAAAACATCAAAACAGGGCAATCCTGTTTGGTCTGTAACTTGCTGACAAGCAGGCAGTATTTCTTCCGATGTCATATTTTCGTGATTTAGGGTTACGGCAATGACTTGTCTTCCCGAAACCACTTTTATTGCCTCAATTTGTTGAGTGAGCGGATGCAACTTATAACCCGTAAAGCCGTCATACTCAAGGCGTTTGGGGGCGTGTTGCATGATAACAAAATCGGGGCGCGTCGCCGCCAAAATCTCAAATCCACCCGGATAAGCGGGGTTCATCAAACTGCCTTGCCCTTCAATAATAATTACGTCTGGTTTTTCATTTTTCCATGCACTCACGACAGCGTGTTCGATTTCGCCTGCCACAAAATCATTAATACAACTATCCATTATCATCGTATATTTTGCACCCTGCATCCATGCGGTTTGTCCCGTTCCGATAAATTGGGCATTCCATCCCGCCTTGCGAAATTCATGTACCAAAAGCCACGCCGTTGTGCGTTTGCCGATGGCAGAATCCGTGCCTAAAACCGCTAACTTTAAGCACGTTACGTTTTCGATTTCGCCCGTAAAAAAGTGTAATTTGTTACGGTCTGGCGTTTTTCGTACATCTCGGATGCGACAGTTATTTTTTTGTGCAATGTTACATAATTCGGTATCATTTATCAAAAAATCATGCAATCCCGAATCGACATTTAACCCTTTTTCGAGGGCTTGTTTGATTTCAGATTTTGCTTCTTGGGGCAATCGCCCGCCATCTGGCGCAAGCCCAATGACGAAATTTTTTGGTTTTTCGGAAAGTTGGTCATAAGCCGATTGAAAATCCCGAAAAATTGGAATTCCGTTTGGCTTTCCGTCCAGCACCTCGCCCGCATCTTGTCCAACGTATTGATTATCAATGACCCCGACCACCTCGTAGCGTTCCGTAAACCGTACCAAACCATGCGCCGTTTTACCGTTTGGTGTGTTAAAAGCATTTTGACAAAAAACGATAGCCGAACCGTCAAGCGATTGTTTCATTTTTTTAATTTTTCTAAAATGATGAATTGATACTCAATATTTTGCTGTTAAAATAGCGACATAACGGTCTGGCTCGAAATGTTCTTTTTCATTCCATCGTAACATACCGATTAATCCAGCCGTTGAAGCGGGCAATACTCGATAGCCTTCCTTTTTCAGGAGTAACGAACTCATGTCTTTCATGTTTTTATCGCTGATATTGAAGGCTTTACCACCCGATTGATGCAAGGCATACAAGGCTTCTTCGCCATCGAAACTGTGCCAATTTATCAGCGGTTCATTGATTTTAGTTTCCCGAATATCGGTTATTTTCAAGTCTTGACAAAACTCCAATCCTTTATTAAATGACTGAATAATCGGATTTTTCAGGGTCGAAGAAGCCGCAATCATGCGTGGAATCCGAGAAATTTTGCCTCGTTTATGCAAAGAAACAAACCCCCGATATACGCCCGCAAACAATGTCCCATTCGAGACTGGCACGGCACAATATTTGGGGGCATCCCGAAGTTGGTCATAAATTTCAAAAGCAATCTGCGAATATGCCAAAATTTGCATCGGCGTATTTGCACCTCCAGGATTGGCATCATACCACCCATTTTGTTGTGCAAGTGCGCTGCTTTTTAGGACAGCATCCTCATAACTACCTGATAATCTTTCGATTTGGGCATTCAACTGCGCCATTTCTTTGATGCGCTCGGTGTGATAGGTTTCAGGAATGAAAATTTTACATACTAAACCCGCCAAATCTGCCGCCAATGCCACAGCAACGCCATAATTTCCGCACGTCGCCAATACAATCGTGTCATAATCTCGGCGCAAAGCATCGTGTACTTGTGCAAAAGCAATGCGGTCTTTTTGTGTTCCAGTCGGATTATCGCCCTCAAATTTGAGGAAAATCTGACGGATATTAAATTCTCGCTCAAGTGTTCGGGAGCGGTTCAGACGAGTATCTCCTACTTCCATGCTCATCACGTCTTCAAAGGCTTCTAACCTATCAATCAGAGGTTTCGAGTGGTCTTTGACGAATGTGCCTAATTTTTGAGCCTCCTGTGAAACTCGATTTTCGGCGGACTTTACAGAATCCCTAATATTCAATCCGTATGTTAATTTAATATGTCGTGAGTAGTGCCTATAAAAAAACTAACTCCCTGATTATCAGGATAAATTGCGGTAGAAAAATGATTACTAATTTGATGAATCAAAACACAATGATACACCTAAAAATTTAAGAAACCAGCAAATTGAATCAAGTTTTTTCAAAAAAAATATCTTCCTGATTATCAATATTTTATAGAAAAATGTACAGGAATTTTCTTGCTTCTTGAAGGCTAATACGCAAGGACTTTTGTTTGGATACAAAAAGCATCTTTCTTTTTAAAAAGAAAATTCTGACATCACTTAAATACATGATTATCAGCAGATTATATCATTTTTAGAAATGAAAATTATTTTACGATTCGGATTGTTTTTGGATAAAAAACAAAAAAACGACTACTTTTTGAGCGGTTATTTTTTTATATCTTTGCCTATCATAACCTATTTTTTCGTGCAAGTTTTATCGAAAAAATCATAATCTATTGGTTATCAATATTTTAACACAAAATTTAGTAATGTTTTTGCATTCAATAAAAACAAACGATTTATGAATTTAGTGGCAATCCATTGGGGCGTAGCTCCCGAAATATTTTCTATGGAAGAACCTTTCAGTCTGGCGGTGCGCTGGTACGGACTTTTGTTTGCGATGGGGTTTATTGTCGGACAATACGTGATGACAAATTTTTTCAGAAAGGAAGGCAAACGTGTCGAAGATGTCGACGAACTATTACTTTATATGGTGATTTCCACC
>CAZNYR010000060.1:8350-10749 GCA_964577275.1 uncultured Cytophagales bacterium
GCGCGATTGGGGCATTGTTTGTTTTATCAGCCTGACCATTATTTAGCCCATCCGATTGAAATTCTCAAAATTTGGGAAGGCGGATTAGCCAGTCATGGCGGGGCTATCGGTATTCTGCTGGGCTTATATTTGTATATCCGCAAAAAAACCGACCAATCTTATTTATGGCTGTTGGATAGAGTGGTGATCGTTACGGCATTTGGCGGGGCGTGTATCCGATTAGGAAACTTAATGAACTCCGAAATCGTGGGACTACCAACCGACCTGCCTTGGGGCTTTATTTTTGAATTGCGGGGCGAAGATTTTGCACGGCATCCTGCCCAACTTTACGAGTCGATTTCCTGTCTGATTTTATTCATTTTGTTATACTTGGGTTACTACAAAAAAGATGGCAAAATCCCTGAAGGTCAGTTCTTTGGCATCTTTTTGATTTGGGTTTTTTCCCTACGAATTGTCTATGAAATGCTCAAAGAAAACCAAGTCGCTTTCGAGAACGAAATGGCTTTGAATATGGGACAAATCTTGAGTATTCCGATGGTACTTTTAGGAATTTATTTGTTGTATTATTCCTTCACAAAAGCCACATCAAAATCTTAAAAAAATACTATTTTATCAAAAACAAAACGTAATTCCATATTTTCAGGAATTACGTTTTTTTTGAATATTATTTCTCTTCTTTGAGCAATTCGCCCAGTTGATGAATTAATCGTGTTGAAAGTTCACTATCTTCGGTATTACCCGCAAAAAAATGTTGCATCTCCTCCACATACCGAATGAATCCGTCCCGATTTTTGGTCTTGATAAAATGAAAAAGCATATCTGCCTCTTCCCGAAAAATTTTCAATACTTCCAATACATATTCGTTATGTATCTGAATATCAGCATATAAACGAGGATTTTGTAAAACATATCGTGTGAAATAAATCAAAAAAATACGATACGTGGGCGATGAAAATTTCTTGACCGTTTCCAGCTCACCATCAAAAACCGAAAGCGTTTTGGCACTGACAAACACATTAAAATGATTCAATCCCTGCACAATTCCCATAATTTTATCATGTCGGATATATCCCACATGATAAACATACGCTCCTTGTTCGGTCAATAAATTCTGGAAAAAATCCAAAAACTCGCCACCAATTCGGTTAGAATAATTAAATAATACAACCTGCCCTTTGAGTTGCGTAATTTGTTGCGAATACATCGGATGAACCGAATGAAATTCAGTATCAATTTGGGGTGATTGCACCTGCAATTCCATAAATTTCTCCACAACAAATTTTTTGACACTACACACCTCCAGCAAAATTTTGCCATCCAGATGCGGAAATATTTCTTCCAGTACTTGGCTCATCGCAAAAATCGGCACACTCAAAAATACTATATCTGATTCTTCGACCAGTTTTTGATTAGTCAAAAAATCGGAATGTCCTTCCTTGTCCGTAAATTTTACCTCAAAACCCGCCTCCGTAAAAAATCGCACAAACCAACTTCCCATCCCCGCGCCGCCACCGATTACACCTATTTTTTTTGTCTGATTCATAAGGATAATTATCTATTTTCTACACTTCAATTTTGACATCACTCCATGAGTATCAAATCATTAAACTATCTTAATCATAAGGATTGATAATGATTTCACCTCCTCTATTTTACCTTGACCAACGTAGCTCCATAACCAAATTTTTCTTTGCGTGCATCCTTAAAATATTCGACTAAGCTACTCTTACTCAAGTATTTATGAATTTCATTACGCAAAATACCATTGCCCACACCATGAATAAAAATAATTTCGGCAACTCCCGTCATGTGCGCCCGTTCGAGTTCACGCTCAAAAACCTGAAGTTGTTTTCCTAAATATTCTTCTCGTGGCAACACTTCGCCCTTTGCCAAAATATGCTCGATATGCAAATCGACTTCACGCACCTGACTCACGATTGTTTTTTTGACCCAAGTTTTATTCAACGTTTCCTTTTTTGGCGGTTCAAGCATACTTTTTCGTATCTTTTCGGGGTCAATATCTGGATGTACTATTTTTTTGGTAGATTCAATTTTTTGAGGTATTGGATTAGGTTCTGGCGTATGTTGTCCGTCAATTTGGTACAAATAAACTTCCTTATCCAAAATAGGCGCAATGTGTTTACTTTTAAAAAAACTACTCGCCTTAAAACTCAATTTGCGTGCCATTGGTTTTTTGGGTTGTCCGTAACCTTCCTTAAAAAAAAGGGACTGTACCAGAAAAGAACCCCATTTTTCAAACTTTGCCAAGCTCAATTCATGGACTTTTTCAAAACTACGCTTTCGGAGCATCAGCCCTATAATACCGTAATGTTGTCCGCCGTCCTGCAACTCGCCAAATGTAACGAGCATATCCAAATCCGTGTTATTAATCAATTTAA
>CAZNYR010000060.1:10759-15603 GCA_964577275.1 uncultured Cytophagales bacterium
ACTGATTTTGAGGATGTTTCTTGTTTTTTAGTTGTTTTTTTGTCCTCTTTTTGAGGCTTTCGCTCGCCGAAATATTCATTTTCTTTGGTCGAAATTTTGACCAAATCCGCGGGCAAAACAGGAATCCCAAAACCGTCTTCGATTTCGACTTCTACTGTTCCATCCTTCAAAAATTTACGAATAATTCCTTCTGCATTATCATGTAATAATCTTACTTTATCTCCAATATTCATTGATTTTATTTTTAGTTTTATAAATTTTATTACAAACCATAGGATTTTATGCCACAAAAAAACTCTATGAAATAAATTCCAAAGAGTTTTTAGACATAAAAAACTGATTATCAGGCAAATGCCATTTAGTCAATACTCAAGACCGCCATAAATGCAGATTGAGGAATTTCGACATTCCCGACTTGTCGCATTCGTTTTTTACCTTTCTTTTGCTTTTCCAAAAGTTTTCGTTTTCGGGTAATATCTCCGCCGTAACATTTTGCCGTAACGTCTTTTCGCATCGCACGGACGGACTCACGAGCGATGATTTTCGTGCCGATAGCCGCCTGAATAGCGATTTCAAATTGTTGGCGAGGTAATAATTCCTTCAATTTTTCACATAATTTTTTACCCCAACCATAGGCTTTGTCCCGATGCACAATCGCCGAAAGTGCATCGACTTTCTCGCCATTGAGCATAATATCAAGTTTTGACATTTTGGTTTCTCGGAATCCGATTAATTCGTAATCCAGTGAGGCATAGCCTTTTGAGATGGTTTTTAGCTTGTCAAAAAAATCGAAAACAATTTCTGCCAAAGGCAATTCAAAACTCAATTCGACACGGTCGCTGGTCAAATAGGTTTGATTTTTGATAATTCCACGCTTATCCATGCACAACGATATAATTCCGCCAATAAATTCGGATTTTGTAATAATTTGTGCCGAAATCAAAGGTTCTTCCACCGCCTTAATGACGCTGGGGTCGGGCATATCTGATGGCGCACTGACGATTAACTTTTCGTTTTTGGTGGTCATCACATGAAATTCGACCGAAGGAACAGTCGTGATAACGGTCATATCAAACTCACGCTCAAGTCTTTCCTGCACAATTTCGAGATGTAACATTCCCAAAAAACCGCATCGAAAGCCAAAACCTAACGCCAGTGAGGTTTCTGGCTCCCAGACCAAAGAAGCATCATTTAATTGCAATTTTTCCAATGAATTTCGCAAATCTTCGTATTCGGTCGTATCGACAGGATAAATACCCGCATACACCATGGGTTTTACGTCCTCAAATCCCTTGACGGCTTGGCACGGATTGTGTCCGTGTGTAATTGTATCGCCAACTTTCACCTCTTTAGCAACCTTGATTCCCGAAATCAAATATCCCACATCACCTGTCAAAATTTCCTGCTGCGGCTCTTGTTGAAAGCGCAAAAACCCAATTTCGTCCGCATCATATTCTCGTCCTGTTGCCAAGAATTTTACTTTATCGCCTTTGGCAATTTTTCCATTTAAAACCCTGAAATACACCTCAATACCTCGATACGAATTGAAAACGGAATCAAAAATCATGGCTTGCAAGGGCGCATCAGGATTGCCTTTGGGTGCTGGAATCCTACGAATGACCGCTTCCAAAATTTCGGAAATTCCGATGCCTTCTTTTGCACTTGCCAAGACAATATCCTCTTTGCTACATCCAATTAAATCAATGACTTGGTCACTGACCTCATCCACCATCGCCCCTGGAAGGTCAATTTTATTAAGAACAGGGATAATTTCGAGGTCATTTCCGATAGCCAAATACAAATTTGAAATCGTCTGTGCCTCAACACCTTGCGCTGCATCCACAATCAATAATGCGCCTTCACAAGCTGCAATCGAACGGGAAACTTCGTAAGAAAAATCAACGTGGCCGGGCGTATCAATCAAATTCAAATCGTATATTTGCCCATCTTTTTCATAATTCATCCGAATGGCATGGCTTTTGATAGTGATGCCTCGCTCCCGCTCCAAATCCATATTATCCAGAAGTTGGCTCTGCATCTCTCGTTGCGTTACCGATTGTGTTGCTTCGAGCAGGCGGTCTGCTAAGGTACTTTTTCCGTGGTCAATATGTGCAATAATGCAAAAATTCCGAATGTGTTTCATATGCTCATGTCAATAAATCTGGGGATGCCATTGCCCAAAAATCTTTAAATTCAGGACTTATATATGGCGTTAAATTTTTCCAGTAAATACAAAGTTAAGACAAAGAAATGATTTTTTATGAATTTTAGGCTAATGATTTTCCTGACCGTTTGGGTCGTGTTTTGTTTTTCATTCGGCTGAAAGTTTCGGGGGTCATCCGCAAATACGAGGCTAAATATTTTTGTGGTATCTTATTGAAAATGAATGGACTACGCTCCGATAATCGCTCCAATCGCTCCTCAGGCGTGAAGGTCAGCATTTCAGTTTCTCGCTCAATTTTGCCCAACAAAGCCTCTTCGGTCAGTTTGCGCCATGCCCGCTCCAAAGCTCGAAATGTATCAATAAGTTGAACAAAATCCCTTTGCTTAATTCCTATTAATTCACAAGGTGTAATACTTTGGATGTAATATTGCGCTGGTTTTTGTGCAATAAATGAAGGATATGACGTAATTAATGTCCCTTCATACCCAAATCCTACACAAATTTCCTCACCTTCAAGAGTCGGATAATAAATCCGAAGTTCGCCCCTCCGAACAAAATATAAGTGCTGTTCAATTTTACCTTTTTCAGATAAAAACTCGTGGCGTGCCAGTGTTTTCGACACATTCCATTTCTCTCGAATTGCCACTTTAATTACTTCATTAAGAGGTACTTGTGTTTCAAAAATAGCTTCGGGACTCTCAAAAAAAAGAGGTTTAGTCATGGTATCTTATCGGTTGGTCATCACTTTTTTTAGGGCAATTACTTTATCAGGATAATTCGTAATAATTCCGTCCACCCCCATCAAAATGGCTCGTTTGATGGCTTTTATACCATTTAATGTATAAACAAAAGTTTGGCGATTTTGTTGATGTACCTTTTGAATGCGTTGGCGATTCCAAAACCGAAAATCTGCATTGACTGCCGTTGTCCCCTGCACATCAGGCAAAAAAAATGGTACAAAAACAAGTTTTTGAATTTCTATTTCTGGTGCAATTTGATAAGATTCTTCCAAATAATCCGATTGAAAAGACTGAATGATACACCATTTTTCGGCTTGATATTTTCGGATTTCGGCAATCGTTTTTCGGATAATTTCGGGATAAATTTTCGTGCCATTTTGTTTGATTTCGATAAGCAATTTTGTTTGATTTTGCACTAATTCTAACACCTCTGAAAGCGTAGGAACTTTCTCGCCTGCATACCTTTTATCAAACCAACTTCCTGCATCCGCCGCCCGAATTTCGGCTAAACTTAAAGCCTGAATTTTTCCTTTTTTATCCGTAGTTCGCTGTAAATCAGCATCATGAATCACAATGATTTCGCCATCTTTCGATAAGTGAATATCAATTTCAATCGCATCAATTTCAGGAAATTCTAATGCTTTTCGGATGGAAGCCAATGTATTTTCGGGCGCACTTCCCGATACGCCTCGGTGGGCAATAATTTGTAAATTATCCCAAACCGAAACGACTTTTTGGGCTTGATTCTGGTACATGATTTTGGTTGCTTTTCGCAAGGCTTCGTCCGAAGGTTCTTTCCCAAATTGATACGCAAAATAAGTGTTGATTTGCTGAATCATAAAATTGTATTTTTCAAAGATTTAGAAACTGGAAAGCCACTCCGCAGGATTCAAACGAGTTTTATTTTTCCAGACCTGAAATTGCAACTCCGAAACCGCATCTTTATTCGCCTGCACTTGCCCAATCATTTGCCGTGCTTTGAGAACTTGTCCTTGCTGTACTTTCACATTTTTGAGGTTTTTATACACCGTAAAATATTCGCTATCATGCTGAATCATAAGGGTTTGCCCCAAATCTCCGGGAACATGATACACAAGCACAACCATCCCCGAAAATACCGCCCTGACCGACTCATCGGTCGGCGTTCGGATGTCAATACCCAGATTATCAATCGTAATTTTGGGTTCGACAGGATGCGCTTGTTTTCCAAATTTTTTACTCACAAATCCCTGCTCGATAGGCCAAAACAAATTGGCTTTATTTTCGGCAAAAGAAGCGCCATGTAATTCATTATCAGGGATTTTCCGTATTAAGTTTGCGGGGTCAGCCAGCGTTTTTTCGACTGCCAAAGTCAAAACTTGCGCCAATTTATCGTCAATTTGTTTTTGCTTTTCGAGGTCGAGCAAAAGCTGTTGTTCTTGTTCTCGAAGTGTCCGAATCATCTGATGACGCTGCCCTTTCATCGACTCAAGTCGCTGTTTTTCAAGCTGTTTCTGGCGTAATAACTCTTGTTTAGCCCTCTTTTGTCCTTCGAGGTCAATTTTTTGAACATTTAATTCATCCCGAATTTTTTTGATGGCATCAATTTGTTTTTTGCGTGCTTCGGCATATTGGTCAAAATATTCTAATCGAGCCATAAGCTGCTGCACCGATTCGGAGGAGAACAAAAATGATAATTTCTCGACTTTATTATTCGTTTTGGAAGCCATATACACCATGGCTTTATATTCGTCTGTGTACTCTTTTAGTGTATTTTCAAGCTGCGTAATGTCCTGTATTGTTTCCTCAACTTTTTGATTTAATAATTCAATTTCTTTGGTAATAGTACGTGTGAGATGTTCTATATTTTGTTTTTGTATATTTAAAGCTCGCAAAGAGGCTTCACTATTTTGATGTTTTTGACGAGTTTCTTGCAGAATTTTATCAATTTCTTGGATGCG
>CAZNYR010000060.1:15613-24782 GCA_964577275.1 uncultured Cytophagales bacterium
GGCTGGCAAGTCGTTCCTGTTCGAGATTTTGCCACGTTTTTTCTTGTGCCAAAATCTGCACCGACAACAGAAAAAAAAGAAATGAACAGGATAAAATTATTTTCATAACATATTCATAATCAAGAAGATAGAGTTATAAAATGGAATTATTACATTTGAAAAACCCACGATTTAACATCGTGGGTATTATGTTACCAAAGTTAGAAATTCCTATGTAGATTCTCGCTAAAATAATACGTTCCAAGTTTCTGCATTTTGGACTTTTTCGTCCAGTTGGGCAAAAAGCTGGCTTCGAGTTTTTAGGACAAAATCCTTGATTTCCGAAACAGGAATCATTTGTTTTTTGCTTTCTGTTTCGTTTTGGGTTCGCAATTTAACCTCTACCTGCTCGTTTTGTAACGTGCGTTTAGAAATCGTCAGTTGAATCGGAATCCCAATCAATTCGGCATCTTTGAATTTCACGCCCGAAGTGATTTTTTTATCCATTCGGTCATCAAACAAAATATCTACGCCAGCCAATTTTAATTCCTGATAAATCTTTTCGGCTTCGGTGGCGGTTTGTTTATCTAACCCTATGATAATCACCTCATAAGGTGCAACAGAAATCGGCAAAGTCAAGCCTTTTTCGTCATTATATTCTTCGCACAAGCATGATAACAAACGTCCCACGCCAATCCCATAAGACCCCATCACAATCGGTTCGGGTCTGCCATCTTGATTCATAAACATTGCGCCAAGTGCTTCGGTATATTTTGTGCCTAATTGAAAAATATTGCCGATTTCTATGCCTCGGACGGACTTCAAGGTATGATTTTCTTTAGAAATCGGACACAAAGCCCCGTCATAAGCCGAAACAATATCACCTACTATATCTGCCTGATAATCACGTTGATAGCATACATTTTTCAGGTGATAATCGGTTTCATTTGCACCCAAAACCAAATTATTTGTTTTGGCGACCAAATCATCGACCACCACGATTGATTTTTTGCGGTCAATGCCCATTGGCGAAGCATAACCTGCCACAGCGCCGATGGCTTTGATTTCATCTTCGGTGGCGGGTTGCAGCTTATCGACTTGGCAAAGTTTCTGGATTTTGATAGGATTGACTTCCATATCGCCCCGCACGACCGCTACAATCACTTTGGTTTCTTCCTCTTTTTTGGTGGAGAAAAAGACCATTTTCCCACAATTTTCGGGTTTTAAGCCCAAAAATTCAGCCACTTCTGCAATCGTTTTGGTTTTTGGCGTATGTACCTTTTGGAGTAATTTTGGTTCAATTTCAGAAAAAATTTTCTTGATAGTCGCTACTTCTTTGTTTGCCTTGTATCCACTTTCTTCACAAATAAAAATGGTATCTTCCCCAATTTCAGTAACATACATATATTCGTGCGCCACTTTTCCGCCCATCATTCCCGTATCGCTCAAAATCGAAATGGCAGGCAAGCCCGTGCGTGCAAAAATTCGGTGATAGGCGTTGTAATGCGCCACATACTGTTTTTCAAGTCCTTCGGCAGAAGTATCCAGCGAATAACTATCTTTCATGGTAAATTCTCGCACCCGAATCAGCCCGCCGCGTGCGCGCGCCTCGTCCCGAAATTTGGTATAAATTTGATACACCAACTTGGGCAGTTGTTTGTACGTTTCGATTTCGGTGGAAGCCAACTGCGATACGATTTCTTCGTGTGTCATTGCCAAGACCATATCTCTATCGCTTCGGTCTTTGAAGCGCACCATCGACTCGTCAATTTCGTACCAACGATTGGTTTTTTGCCAAATTTCGGCGGGATGCACAATCGGCATACAGATTTCATCGCCTCCAATTTGGTTCATTTCATCACGCAAAATTTGCTCAATTTTTCGGATACTTTTTTGTCCGTAATGCAAATACGTATAGATTCCCGCCGCCAGTTGTCGGACATATCCCGCTCGTAACATCAAATTATACGAAGTAACATCGGCATCTTTTTGGTCATCTCGTAATGTTTTACCAAATATATTTGAAACTCTCATGTATTATATAATTATATTTTTTATCAAATTTTGGGAACTTCACCGTTTATCAGTCGAAAATGCTTTGAGAAATGCAATATTACAATAATTTCGATTTTTAGGGAAATAAGATAATTTGTTTTTGCGTGCAAAATCAATGAATGTAGCATCTAAAAAATTGATACTCCGTTTTTTAGGTAAAATTTCTACATTTTACAATTACGAATATAGATTGCTATTACGTTTGGTTGGGTTTCAGGCTTTCGTCCAGAATCCACTGCAAAACACCCAGAACGCGGTGCGGTTCGGCAAAAGTCAAAGGCACATAATTGGGGTCGATATAAAGCGTATTGTTTTCGAGTTTCAGAAAACACCACGAAAACGCATTGGTTACACAACCAAAAATTTGTTTTTTCGGATTTCCTTCGCGTTCATTAAAAATATGAGCGGCGTACATTTCCGCTCCGCATTGGGCAAGTCCTTTGTCAATTTCTGCATTTTTTGCCTCAACCAAACAGAACACAGGAGCGGTAATTTCTAACATTTGGGCTTCTAAAGAAAGAATAAAATCACAAAAACCAGCTAATTTTTTATCCGCATCTACATCAAAATCAAAGCCTGAAAAATAGCTCATTTTTGTATAATTTTTTCTTAGAAGTTCTTTCAAAACAGGAACAATGATGTGTTCTGATTTGGCTTTTTCGGTGCTTAATGCCACGAGTGTAGCATCTTCCAAATCGGATAAAACTTTTTCGCTCGCTTGAAACAATTTCGTGTCGGATAGAAGAAAAGAGCTATTTTTGTGCGTAATCCCAAAATCGGTTACTAACTGATTTAGTTTTCTAAACTTACTATATGCCATAATTTTCCGTAATTTTCATTTTTACGAATATACGAAAAAAGGCACAAGAAATTCCTTTACGTTTGGTTGGGTTTCAGGCTTTCGTCCAGAATCCACTGCAAAACACCCAGAACGCGGTGCGGTTCGGCAAAAGTCAAAGGCACATAATTGGGGTCGATATAAAGCGTATTGTTTTCGAGTTTCAGAAAACACCACGAAAACGCATTGGTTACACAACCAAAAATTTGTTTTTTCGGATTTCCTTCGCGTTCATTAAAGATATGGGCGGCGTACATTTCCGCTCCGCATTGAGCAAAACCTTCTTCTACTTCGCCCTTTTTGGCTTCGAGCAGAAAAAAAACAGGCGCAGTAATCTCGAAGGCTTGGAAGTTTAAGGATAAAATAAAATCACAAAAACCTGATAAATCTTGCTCGCTATCTACATCGAATCTATATCCTGAAAATGATTTGAATTGGGTAGGATTATGTTTGCGTAATTCCCGCAAAACAGGCGTAATAATATGCTCGGATTTGGCTTTTTCAGATGCTAATCCTTCTCTGGAAGCCCATAATAAAGTTTCCAGCAAGTTTGCACTTACGGCAAATTCTTTAAAAACAGGCGGTAACCATACATCTGAAACATCTCTGATACCGAATTTGCGAAGTTTCTCTAATTTGGTAAACTGATTATATGCCATAATTTTCCGTAATTTTCATTTTTACGAATATACGAAAAATACCCTTGCAAATTTTGATTTTTAATCATTCATGATTATTCCAGGACCGAATTATTATTATGAATATATTATCATATTTTTATTATTTTTTTACAAAAAGCTAAAATTTATTGGGGACATCAAAATACGCATTTGATAAACTCTAATGATTTGATTTTCAATATTTTATTATCAGTAAGAAGGCACTACTCAAAAAAATGTGGAAAAAATCGTAAAAAAATGTGTAGAAAATATCGACTCCGTAAATAGATTACGAGCCAGAATTTTTACTTTGTACTCAAATTAGAAACTGAATAAAAATTCTTTAAATAAATTATCATGGCAAAGAAAGATGAAGTAAATAAAGAGCATGAAGAGAAACTAAAAATGCTCAATCTCACCTTAGCAAAAATTGATAAAACTTTCGGCAAAGGAACAGTCATGCGCCTGACCGATGAAAATGTGGTGGATGTGCCTGTAATTTCGACAGGTTCGCTGGGCTTAGATATTGCTTTGGGCGTGGGCGGTGTGCCTCGTGGTCGAGTGGTTGAGATTTATGGTCCTGAAGCATCAGGCAAAACGACTTTGACTTTGCATTGTATTGCCGAAGCCCAAAAACAAGGGGGCATGGCAGCCTTTATTGATGCTGAACACGCTTTTGACCGTGCTTATGCCGAAAAAATTGGAATTGATTTGGAAAATTTATTGGTGGCACAGCCTGATAATGGCGAGCAAGCACTCGAAATTACCGAACAGTTGATTCGGTCAAGTGCGATTGATATTATTGTCATTGATTCGGTGGCGGCTCTGGTTCCCAAAGCGGAATTAGAAGGCGAAATGGGCGATAGCAAAATGGGTTTACAGGCACGGCTCATGTCGCAGGCACTCCGAAAATTGACGGGAGCGATTAGCAAAACGCATTGTTGTTGTATTTTTATTAATCAGCTCCGTGAAAAAATCGGCGTGATGTTCGGAAGTCCTGAAACGACCACAGGCGGTAATGCGCTCAAATATTATGCTTCGGTGCGGCTGGATATTCGCCGAATTGGGGCGATTAAAAATTCGGATGGCGATATTTTAGGCAACCGAACCCGCGTCAAAGTACAAAAAAATAAGGTTGCTCCGCCATTTAAGCAAGTCGAATTTGATATTATGTATGGCGAAGGCGTTTCAAAGGCGGGTGAAATTATTGATTTGGCGGTCGAACTGGATATTGTCAAAAAATCAGGTTCATGGTATTCTTACGGCGATAGCAAACTGGGACAAGGACGAGATTCTGTCAGAAATTTGATTTTGGATAATCCTGAACTCTCTGATGAACTCGAATCCAAAATTCGCAATGCTGCCTTTGGAGTAGCCCAAGAGCCAGCACCCGTAGAGGCAGAAGCATAAACCCACGATTAAAATCCACGAAAATACCCACGATTAAAATCGTGGGTTTTGTTTTTTAGATAATCGTGGGTTTTGTTTTTTAGATAAATTTGACTAAAATCGGTTCACGTATCCAAAGTGAATTTTGGATTGCGCCATCCGAATTTGTTGCGTATTCGATTTGCCCAAAGCATACGCAAAATTGAAAATTCCACTTTTTGTCCCCACCATAAATCCTACACCTAATCCATAGGGATTATCATTAAATACCTGATGATCAAGTTTATAGCTCAAAAAACCCGAATCAAAAAAGGCAAAAACCGAAGAGTTCTGCCCAAAATACAAGCGATATTCGAGGGTATAGAGCCAATAACGAGAGGCAAAAAATTCGTTTTCATTAAATCCTCTTAAATGTTGAAATCCACCTAATCGAAATAACTCGTTGATAAACAGATTGTTATTTAGAATCATGCCACTTTTGGTTTGTACCAAAAACGTGGTTTGTTTGCCGATTTTGAAAAATTTGTGTAGCTCGGCTCGTACAATCCACTGCACGGAATTTTGATTAGTTTCGGTCGGAGTGGCATTCAAAAGTTGTAAGGCACTTTTTTTGTTGCCAAACATGATTTCGGACATGATTTGAAATCCTTTTTGGGGCGTAAAAAGTTTATCCAATTTTTGTTGAATATATTGGATTCCGTAAGCTGAATAATTTGTTTCGGAAATTCGGGCAAGCACTTCATTAATCAAAAATAAAGAATCGGTTGGGGTGGCGATTTGCCTTAACCAAAATAATCCAATTTTTTTGCCTTTGCCAGCATCGTACTTTAGCGTGTATTTTTGTTGCCAATTTGAAAAAAGCGTATCCTCGGAGAACAAATTGATTTTCAGGTTCATATCAATATTTGTGCGAAGCAAATTCGGATATTCCAGTTCGGCATCCAACGTTCTGGAACGAGGTTTAGGGATTTGTAATGCCATCCGAATCAACATTCCACGCCCAAACGCATGATGCAATTTAAGGTTCAGATTGCCAATAACCCGTAATTTTTGGTCGGTTTCGGAAGCAGAGGCGTTGGGCAAAAAACCAATCACGCCACTAAATTCGTTGATGGGCTTTTTTTGGATAAAAAATACGGGATGCGCTTTATTTTGAGTAAAAATTATTCGCATCGGTGCGGTCAATTCCAGATACGGTAAATGGGTCAATTTATCCTCAAAACTTGAGGTGAGATTTTGGGCAAAAGCCCGTCCTTTTGGAATTTTGAGATAACTTTCTAAAAACTTGATTTTCAGGGTTTTATCGCCCAAAAAAATAGCAGAATCAAAGCGAACAAACTGCCCAGAATCCAGATGCAAATTGCCCGAAAATTGGTCATCCAAAAACTGAATTGAATCCAAATAAATGTTGGCAAAAGGATAACCATGATTTTCATAAAATTCTAAAATTTGATATTGAAATTGGCGCAACGCAAAAGGACTAAGCGAGGAAGGAAATGAAGGCTTTGAAAGCCCAATTTTACGCCACGATTTGGCAGAAATATTACTTTGACGAAGGCGAATTTTTGGGTACTTTTTTCCCCCCACAAAATGCACTTGGCATTGGTTTTTATGAAAAAAAATCGAATCGAAAGTCGCCGTAAAAAAACCTTTATCCTGCTGATTTTCAATAAATTGGCGTAAATATTTATGACAAGCCAAACTATCCAACGAATCGGTGGGCATCATTTCGTTTTGAAGAATATGCCGTGCCGTAGAATCGTCAGGAATTAGCCTGACGGCATAATTTTGTGCCATAACAAGCTGCCCAGAAATCAAGCACATCCATACGAAAAAATGCCCTGTCCAAACGACTTTTGGGGCGTTGAACAAGGCATTCATATTTAAAAAATCAGTTTCGTTTGGCGATTAATAATATTTCGCAATTTTATCTTTGACCTCCGCTACTTCTTTGATGGCTTTCATCAAATTGACCTCCATCTGCCCTGCTCGTGGCATGACCAAGCGATTCACGTAGGTATCATAATTTTCGACTTCGGCGGGTTCTGCCTTTTCCTCGACTTTGAGCATAATTACACCCAATGTTTCGGTAATTGCCGCAGAAGTTTCGCCTTCTTTCATGGCAAAAGCCTTTCCGATGGCGTATGACACACCGCCCACACCTTTGAGCATGGTATTTTTGAAGTTTACATTTTCTGCCGTTTCGATGACCGCCACCTCATAAACCGAAGAGATTTGTTCGATGGCTTTTCCTTTAATTTTGTCGGCTATCATTTTGGCTTTCAGTTCTTTAACGACTTCGGCAGTTACTTCTTGTTTTACTTTTTCCAACGGAGCAATTCCTGCCTCCTGTCGTTCGCTCAACAAAGCCACGATATATTGGTCTTCCAGCTCAAATACTTCGGAAACTTGCCCCAAAGCTACTTCTTCTTTAAAAGCCCATTTGATGACATCCCGAATGCCTGTACCTGTCAAATTATTAATATTGCTGTCATCTTGCTCCAAATTAAGAGCTTGTAAGCTAATTTTATTGTGTTTTTTGACTTTATCCACATATTCTGAAGCCTTCTGACATTGTGCAAATTCGCCTGCTAATTGATAGGCGGTTTCTCGTGTATCTTCGCTGGCTTCGATTCGTTTGACAATTTTCGCTACGCCATACTGTTTGGTCGTTTTCGTGGCTTCCACCTTGATGATGTGATAACCGAAATCGGACTCAACCAATCGAGGGATAATCCCCTTTTGCGTGGCAGCCATGACCGCATCATTAAAAGTCGGCACCATTGCGCCTTCAGTAAACCATCCCAAATCACCACCTTTCGTGCTGGTGCCAGGGTCTGCGCTATATTGCGAAGCGGCATAGGCAAAGTCTAATCCGTCTTGCGTTAATCGCTTCAAAATATCTTCTGCGTCTGCCTTAATTTTAGTGCGCTCCTCCTCAGTGGTTTCCTTCCGAGTTTCAAACAAAATATGTCGGGCTTTGACGTAAGGTTTTTCCTGTTCAATAATGCCCGTCATTTTATAAATCGTATATGCACCTTCCTTGAGTAAAGGACCTATTATTTTTCCTTCCGTGTATTCTTCGACCGAAATACTATTTGGAAGTTCATCCTCAAAATAGGCATTAAAATTATTTGGTACATCCGAATGAGCCGCCACGAAAGCCGTATCATCTTGTGCTTCTTGAAAAGACTTCATTAGTGATGTAATGTCTTTTTTGATTTGTGTCGAATCATCCGAAGAAGCATTGAGTGGAAATGGAACATACTCTATCGAAGTACGTGCTTCTCGCTCATAATCAGCCTTATGCGCCTCATAATAGGCTTTTAGTTGCTCTTCAGTAGGCTTTACTTGCTCATTAGGAATTGCCGAAAATGGCACAAACGCATATTTCAATTTGAGATTTGTATTGGCTTCCTCGTATTCTCGTTTGGCTTCAGCTTTAGTAACATAAGTCGATGCCACAAACAAATGAGCATATTTATCGCGCGGGCGAGTCGTTTTTAGCGACTGCTCAAACAACGCAAAATTCACGTAGTCTTGGGCGTATTGTTGCGGATTACTCTGAATCGTTTTCAGGTATCCCACAATTTGATTTCGGTCGATCTCGCCTGTTTCTGGATTGATAAATCGTTGTGCAAAACGGGGGTCGATATTATTTCCTTGTATCATATCAACTAATTCCTCATCCGTAATCATAATTCCTAATTCCTCGAAATCTTTTTGGAATGCACGTTCATAAACCAATTCGTTCCATGCCTCTTTGCGGATAAAGGGCATTTCGCCTTCATTAGGCTGTCGCCCCAGACTTTGGGCATAACGCGACTTTAACTCCTCGACTTTGTTCTGAAAATCGCTGATAGGGACTTTTTCCCCTGCGATTTCGCCGATGTTATTCTCATCGCCCCCGAACAAACTTCCCGAACTTGCTTGTTTGCTAATATATTCTGTCGCAACAAACATTACCAATGCCAAAGTGATTACACCAATCACTAAGCCTGACCTTTCTCTAATTTTTGTTATTACTGCCATTGTATCCTGATTTTTGAGGGTGCAAATTTATATGATTTCCTCATTAAAATTCAATTAAATCGTAACAAAATTTCAAAGTTTTTTAGACCTGCCAAGTCTTTAAGACTTGGTCTTGTTAGACGTTGCTTCAATTTATAGTTTTCTGACCATCTTGATAAAACTTAGAATTAAAATACTTACTGATTCTTTTAAAAACAACTTTCCACAAATTTTTAAA
>CAZNYR010000061.1:0-22705 GCA_964577275.1 uncultured Cytophagales bacterium
CCCTTTGCCCGCCGAAACCCTTGAAAAAGCCCAAAACTCGCACGCTATTTTGTTTGGTGCTATCGGACATCCCAAATACGACAATGACCCCTCACTGAAAATTCGACCCGAACAGGGCTTATTAAAAATTCGGAAATCCTTAGGACTTTATACCAATATTCGCCCCATCAAATTATTTGATGAGTTGATTTCTTCATCCAGTTTAAAACCCGAAATCTTACGAGGCTCGGACATCTTATTTTTCCGTGAATTGACCGGAGGCATATATTTTGGTCAGCCTCGTGCCAGAACCGAAGACGGGGAAACGGCTTTCGATACCATGATTTATTCCAAATACGAAGTACGACGCATTGCCCATAAAGCCTTTCAGGCGGCTCAAAAACGCCGAAAAATCGTGCATTCGGTGGATAAGGCAAATGTCTTGGCTTCCTCCAGATTGTGGCGCGAAGTGGTTACGGAAGTGGCGCAGGAATATCCTGATGTCGAATTACGGCATACATTTATTGATGCGGCGGCAATGATGTTGATTAAAAATCCAAAACAGTTTGATGTCGTTCTGACGGGCAATTTGTTTGGTGATATTCTGACCGATGAGGCTTCGCAAATTGCGGGTTCGATGGGAATGCTGGCTTCCGCCTCGGTAGGCGATAATACGGGAATTTATGAGCCAATTCATGGCTCTGCGCCCGATATTGCAGGCAAAAATCTGGCAAATCCTTTGGCTTCTATTTTGTCAGTGGCTTTACTTTTGGATATTGCTTTTAATCTGAAAGACCCTGCTTATCAAGTTGTTATGGCTGTTGAACGCACCTTAAAAGCGGGCTGGCGCACCATTGACATTGCTGATGAACATACCGACTCTACAAAAATATTAGGCACGCAAGAGATGGGCGAAAAAGTTGCCGCCATGCTCTAAGTTTTTAATCAAACCTATGAAGCTCTCCGAGCGTTTGTAGGTTTGGATTGAACAACTTTATCAAGACGTTTTACGATTTAGAAACAAAGAAAGACTTAGAAGCTGTTTGAGTTAGCAAAAATCGCCATTGCTTGTGTCTGACGAGCAATTTTAACCCAAGTGATTGTCCGTGAAGACACGGACAATGGCAGTTTTGAGCAAAATAAATTTAATTCAAACAGCTTCTTAGAAACGGGTTTTGTGTTTGAACCTAACAATTCAAGATTGATGCAGCGACCCAAAATCGTCATCAATTCAATTTTTCACCAAAAAATAAGATGCCTTATGGTTTCTACTGGTTTTTATCAACTCCTCCTACGACCGACCTTCGGGTCTGGTATAATGCTTCAGAACGAATAATAAAAGGTTATCCGTGCTGACGAATAATTTTTTAATCAATTCAAAATCAAGTAAATAGCAATCCGTTTAAGGTCATTTCCTGTTGCACAAAACACGGAGAGGCGGCGGGCATTTTTTCATACATTAATCGAAAAAAATCAAATGGATAAGGTTCATATTTTTGATACAACACTTCGGGACGGAGAGCAAGTGCCGGGCTGTCAGTTAAATACCGAAGAGAAAATTATCTTGGCACAAGAATTAGAAAAATTGGGCGTGGATATTATCGAGGCGGGCTTCCCGATTTCGAGTCCAGCCGATTTTAATTCGGTGCAACGTATTTCCAAAGCCGTTACCGAACCCGTGATTTGCGCCTTGAGTCGGTCAGTCGAAAAGGACATCAAAGCCGCAGGCGAATCACTGGCGTATGCCAAACGCGGTCGAATCCATACGGGCATTGGGGTTTCTGATTTTCATATTCAGTATAAATTTCGTTCTACACACGATAAAATCTTGGAGCAGGGCATTCGTGCGGTCAAATATGCACGTACTTTTGTGGAGGATGTTGAGTTTTTTTGCGAAGATGCCGGACGAGCCAATCTGCCATTTTTGGCAAAAGTAGTCGAGGCGGTCATTGAGGCGGGCGCAACAGTCGTCAATATCCCCGATACCACAGGCTATTGCCTGCCACAAGATTACGGCTCAAAAATCCGATTTTTGTTTGAAAATGTAGTCAATATTCACAAGGCGATTGTTTCGGTACATTGCCATAATGATTTGGGATTAGCCACCGCCAATTCTTTGGCTGGCTTGCAAAACGGCGCACGACAGGTCGAATGCACCATCAATGGCATCGGCGAGCGAGCAGGAAATACCTCCATGGAGGAGGTCGTCATGGCAATCCGAACACACCACGAATTGGGCTTAAAAACTGACATCCGAACCGAACTTTTTTGCCCTACCAGCCAAAAAGTATCCGACATGATGAATATGCCCGTACAGCCCAACAAAGCCATTGTCGGGGCAAATGCTTTTGCCCATTCCTCTGGCATTCATCAAGATGGCGTAATTAAGCACCGAGAAAATTATGAAATTATCGACCCCGCAGATGTCGGAGCAAATGGCAGCTCGATTGTCCTGACCGCACGCAGCGGAAGAGCAGCCCTGCGCTATAATCTCGCAAAATTAGGCTATCGTTTGGATGATGAACAACTCGAAAATGCTTATCTGCGATTCTTGGATGTGGCGGATGTCGTCAAAAAAATTGAACCCGAACATCTCGAAAATATCATGACCGAACTGAAATTGGAACGCATTTTTGAATCGGTGGAGACTTCATAAAACTTACAGCATCAAACCCACAACACAAAACCCACGATTAAAATCGTGGGTTTTATAAATCAATCCCAATTACTTCATTATCAATGTGTTGGATAATTATTTAGAAGATTCCTCCGATTTTTTATCTTCGGTTTTCTCTTCGTCTTTCGTGTTTTCTTTATTGGCTTGATACTGTTTGTTCAATCCTTCCAAAACCTCATCGGTAATGTCTAAGGCATTATTGACATACAGAAATGCGCCCGCCTGATACGGAAAAATAATTTGATAGCCTTTGTCCTTGTTGTATTCTTCCAAATAATCGGTCAAAGTTTCAAACCATTCTTTCAACAAATCCTGCTCGGTAATTGCCAATCCCTGCGATAAGTTTCGCTCCTGAACCATCAGTTCTTGTTCCTTTACCCGAAATTCCTGTCCTTTATCTTCCATTTCTTTCTGCGAAACTAATCCACTTTGCGCCCGCCGCTGAAAATTCTGAACTTCGGTCTGGAACTCTTGCTGTTTTGCCGTAAATTGCCGTTTGGCTTTCCGTTGTTCGGAAGTCATGCGCTCCTCCAAATCGGCAAATAATTCGTGATGCAATTTTAGGGTGTCAATATTGACATAAGCTACTGGTAATGAACCACTTGCTGGCGCAATTCCCGAACCTTTGGCTGAATCTTTGGCAGTATTTCCGCCACCTTGCTGACAAGCTCCCAGCATGACCAAAATAGCGAGAGGGAGCATGAAATATAATTTTTTCACGTTTTTGAGGATATTTTTAATGATAAAACTCAATATTTTTTTAGAATCGCAAATATAACAGGATTCGATACCAAATTAGGATTTTAGCCATGAAATCCGTTCCAAAACCCATTTTTTAGTGCATAAAACATTCGATTTTTTTGCTATTTTTGACATCAAAACTCCTTGACTTGCGTTCTCATCAAAAACATGAATTGCCTTTTTTATGGTTATCGCACTCTTTTTTGGTTCTTTTAATCCCATTCATATTGGGCATTTAATTACGGCTCAAGCCGTTATCGAGCAGACAGCCGCATCGAAAGTCTGGTTTGTGGTTTCTCCCCAAAACCCATTCAAGAAGAAAAGTTCCTTGCTTCATGAATTTGACCGTATCGATATGGTCAGAACTGCCATTCACGATAATTCAAATTTTGATGCCACAGATATTGAATTTCGGATGCCCAAACCCAGTTATACGGTTGATACGCTGGCGCGTTTACAAGATAAATATCCGCAACATCAATTCCGTTTGATTATGGGTGGGGACAACCTCAATCATTTTCATAAATGGAAAAATTACGAGAAAATTTTAGATTATTTTGGGTTGTATGTTTATCCTCGTGCCGATATGAATAACGAATCGCCTCTCTTAAAAAATCCTAAGGTGCAGCTCATTGATGCGCCTTTGTTGAATATTTCTGCCACTTTTATTCGGAAAGCCATCCAACAACAACAATCCATCAAATATCTTGTTCCAGATGAGGTTGAAGCACTTATCCGACTGAAAAAACATTATCTCTGATATTCAAAAAACGCTGCTGGCTGTATGCTCATAACCAACTATCCAGACGAACGAAACGTAATTTGATCTTATCAAAAAAAATACAAGTTTATGCCTCAAATTTGAACTTTCTCATGTAAAAATAGTAGATTAGGGTGTTTTTTGGTCAAAATTTGCGCTAAAATACGTCAGATATGGACACGAATTTGTATTATTATCGCTTAAACTTTTGTGTGTCCTACAAGTTTTGATGCAAAGATTTCGACAAAAATTCATACTATATTACGTCTTAGGACGTAAAGATTACAAGAAGATACAAATGAATAAGGGGCTATGCCAAAGCTATATTATGGTCAGAACTGGCTGTTTGTCAGCATTTTTTTAGTCAGTTTTTTTTCTTCGTGCGAACAAAAAAAAACCACTTATAAGATTGCCATGTCTAATAAGAGTACTTCGCTTTATACGGTTGGCAAGCCAATTTCCGATTTATTAGAAAAACAATTTCCAGATGTAGCGTTCGATAAAATTACTAATACGACTGGCTCTTTCCAAAATTGTCAAAAATTGGTGGACGGAGAAGTAGATTTTGCTATCCTACAAAACGTGGTGGCAGGCGAGGTGTATCTGAAAGCCAAAGCCGAAGGCAAAAAACTCAATATCAGGACTGTCGTGCCTCTTTTTGAGCAAGTATTGTTCTTGATTTATCACGATTCAGTGCCAACACCCAAATCCCTACCCGAACTCATACGCGGCAAGCGCGTGGGAGTCGGTCCTCAAAGTAGTGGCACGGCATGGTTAATGGACAGAATTTTTCGGGATTTTGGCATCGAACCCGATGAATACACGCCATTTTATTCGCCATTTTCCAAAAATGTAATTTCTGATTCTTTGGATATAAGTTGCTCATTTACAACCTTTCAGAATCCACGAATTATCCGAATGCTGACCGAACAGGGGGGCAAATTATTTAGTCTGGATGATGTCGGTTCGGTAAATCGAGGCTCGGCAGTCGATGGATTTTGTATGA
This sequence comes from uncultured Cytophagales bacterium, assembly GCA_964577275.1. Classification (GTDB taxonomy): domain Bacteria; phylum Bacteroidota; class Bacteroidia; order Cytophagales; family Thermoflexibacteraceae; genus UBA2561. The sequence goes on from CAZNYR010000061.1 coordinate 5,164, forward strand.
AAATGTGGGCAGCCAAACCTTTTGTTATCCCCCGAAACGTGTATTACGAAAACCCACCAGAACCCGTCTTGACCATTGCTACTGATGTGGTCTTGCTTTGCAAAGATGATATTGACGAAATTAGAATCCATGATTTTGTCAAGACCATCATGAAAAATAAACCCTTTTTGGTGCATGAAACTGCGGTTTTGAACTCTCTGACCGAAAATTTCAATAAAGGCATCCTCAATTTTCCGTTGCATAACGGCTCAACCCGCTACTTTGACCGCAACGAACCCAGTTATTTGGAAAAATATGCCGAAGCCATGGGATTTATTCTTTCGGTATTTTTGATGGTCATAACGGGAGGCTCGTCCGTCATGCGGTGGAATAAACAACGCAAAAAAGACCGAATTGATGTTTATTATCTCAAAATCATTGAAGTAGAACGCAATATTGCCGATATGGAAAATATAGAAGACGGCGAACAAGCAATTTATAAACTTCATAGTTTGCGCCAAAAAGCGTTTCAAAATATGGTCAAAGAAAAGTTAGTCGCCGATTCCAGTTTCCAGATTTTTCTTACGCTTATCGAGGGCGCAATCGAACGAATCCGAGAGGCAATGAACGACATCGAGCGGCGAGAACGGCGCATCGCCGAACGAAAACGACTCGAAGAACTCGAAGCATCCAAATCACAAAACCAAAAAAATTCCGAACAACCCGAATTGGTCAAAGAAAGCTAATCATCATTTGGACATTTGAAAATCAGAAAAATCATGGAGCAAAAAAGTTATAATTTTTCAACCATTCGGTTTGCAGATTTGGAAAAAATCGTAGAAATCCGACAAGGAAAGGATAAAATTCCACCTCAAAAATTTAATGAATGGTTCAAGTTTGACTATGTAATGTCTGATGAAGAAATAAACTATTTTGACAAATTAATAAAAAAACATTATTCATATTTGGATATGTATCACGAGGAAGATTTAAAAATGAAATTTTTGAGTTTAATCTATAATCAAGTAAATTTTCATACCGAGAAGTTTCGAGATTGGTACGATGCCAAAATTCAAGGCGAAATCAATGGCGTAAAATTCAATGGATTTGCCGATTTTTTGATAGCCACAGGGCTGGAAGAACCTCAAAACCCGTATTTTTTTATTCAAGAATTTAAGCCTACAAATCCTGATAAACATCCCAAAAACCAACTTCTGGCTGAATTATTGCTCGCCATCGAAAAAAATCAGGTCAATATCATGCGTGGAGGCTATATTATTGGGCGAAATTGGTTTTTCGTAATTCTGGAAAAAATAGACGAAAATGCCTACGAATATTTTGTTTCTCAACAATTAGACAGCTTGAATTTTGAGCATCTCAGACAGATTTATGTCTGTTTGCAGGCAGTCAAATTGAAGTATTGTCAGGAAGATTAAATGCACTATGCTTTAAAAAATCCGCAATAAAAACGCATTATTTTTAAAAATTTCCAAAAAATTAGCGAATCTCGTAGCGTTTTTTATAAATTTGGGCTTCAAAAATAAATCTTGACGGAGCGCATGAATCCCAAAAAAAACTTTGTAATTGACTTCGATAGTACATTCACAAAAGTCGAAGGATTAGACGAATTAGCAAAAATTTCGCTTGCTAATCAAGCCGATGCCGACCAAATTACGGCACAAATCCGAGCGATTACCGATAAAGGTATGCAAGGCGAATTATCCTTTCGGGAATCACTCGACCAACGCCTTGCCCTGCTCAAAGCGAATCGGAATCATATCACTCAACTCATTGATTTTCTGAAAGATAAAGTTTCAGTTTCGGTCAAAAGAAATAAAATTTTCCTCGAAACTTATGCCGATGACATTTTTATTGTGTCGAGTGGTTTTCGGGAATTTATCGAGCCGATTGTCGTGGAATATGGCATCAAACCCGAAAACGTATATGCCAACGAATTTATGTTCGATAAGGATGGAAATATTACAGGCTTTGATGCCTCGAATCCGCTTTCCGAAAATAATGGCAAGGTAAAACTGATGAGCCAACTGAATCTCAAGGGCGATGTATATGCCATTGGCGATGGTTATACCGATTACGAAATCAAAAAGGCGGGTTTTGCCAATAAATTTTATGCGTTTACCGAAAATGTAAGCCGTGAAAATGTCATCGAAAAAGCCGACCACGTTACGCCAAGTTTAGACGAATTTTTGTACGTGCATAAACTTCCGATGGCGATTTCTTATCCCAAAAGCCGAATTCATGTCTTGCTTTTGGAAAATGTACACGCCAACGCCAAACGAATTTTTGAACACGAAGGCTACACCATTCGGGTCATTTCGGGCGGACTGGACGAGGACGAGCTGTGCGAAGAAATCAAAAATGTTTCGATTGTCGGCATTCGGTCAAAAACCAATATTACCCGAAAAGTATTAGACCACGCCAATAAATTGATTGCCGTAGGTGCATTTTGTATCGGCACCAATCAAATTGATTTGGATGCCTGCGCCGAAAAGGGAATTACGGTGTTTAATGCGCCTTACAGCAATACCCGAAGCGTGGTCGAACTCGCTATCGCCGAAATTATTATGCTCATGCGAAACCTACCCGACAAAACTGAAGCCATGAAACGAGGCGGCTGGAAAAAATCAGCCACCCACAGCCACGAAATTCGAGGCAAAAAACTCGGTTTGGTGGGTTATGGAAATATCGGCTCGCAACTTTCGGTGGTTGCTGAAGCGATGGGCATGGACGTATATTATTACGATTTGGTCGAAAAATTGGCGATGGGAAATGCCAAAAAATGCCAGTCCTTAGAAGAACTTTTCAATATTTCGGATGTGATTTCGTTGCATGTGGACGGACGAAAAGAAAACACGAATTTTATTGGCGAAAAAGAATTTAGCCAGATGAAGGACGGAGTTATTTTCCTGAATTTGGCACGGGGATTTGTCGTTGAAATCCCAGCCCTCATCCAAGCGATGCAAAGTGGAAAAGTACGAGGTGCAGGCGTGGATGTTTTTCCTATCGAACCGAAAAATAATCAAGAGGAATTTATCTCCGAATTGCGGGCAATGAATAATGTCATTTTAACGCCACACATCGGCGGAAGTACACAGGAAGCACAAGAAAATATTGGCGATTTTGTGCCAAACAAAATCATCGAATATATCAACACAGGCAATACGATTGGTAGCGTGAATCTGCCCGAAATTCAACTTCCTAAATTAGGAAATGCCCATCGTTTGATGCACATTCACGAAAATAAATCGGGAATTATTTTTCAGATAAATCAGATTCTTGCCAAGCACGATACCAATATCACGGGACAATATTTGAAAACTAATGAACATATCGGTTACGTGATTACGGATGTGGATAAAAAATATTCCAAAGAAATTATTAAAGAACTCAAAAATATCGAAGGAACAATTCGGTTTCGGATACTTTATTAATCGAATTGGCATCACGAAAACTCATAATTCAACCCAATCATACACACATACAATCAACCCACGATTAAAATCGTGGGTTTTGTTCTATAAACGTGGGTTTGGTTTATGAGGCTGAATTATGAATTTTTGTACGATTTTCGAGGTTTAAGATTTAGGACTTGAAACATTTGTCGGTCTTGGTCTTCTTCGGGATTTGGTGTCGTTAGTAATTTATCGCCTGCAAAAATAGAATTTGCACCCGCCATAAAACACAAAGCCTGCTCCTCAAAACTCATTTCTAAACGTCCCGCCGAAAGCCGAACCATTGCCTTAGGCATCAAAATCCGAGCCGTAGCAATCATCCGAACCATCTCCCAAACCGAAACTCGTTTTTGATTTTCTAATGGCGTTCCTTCGACCGCAACCAGCGCATTCACTGGCACAGATTCAGGGTGTTCTGGCAGCGTGGCGAGCGTATAAAGCATCCCGATTCGGTTGTCGTCTGTTTCGCCCAGCCCGATAATTCCGCCCGAACAAACCGAAATTTTTGCGCCCCGTACATTTTCTAAGGTTTCGAGCCGGTCTTCATATTTTCGGGTCGAAATAATTTCAGAATAATGCGCTTCGTCCGTATCCAAATTGTGATTATAAGCGTATAAACCAGCGTCTTTCAGTTTTTTTGCTTGTTCGGTCGTAACCATTCCGAGCGTACAGCAAACCTCTAACCCTATGTTACTCACGCCTTTAACCATTTCCAAGACATTATCGAAATCCCGATTATCTCGGACACTTCGCCACGCTGCGCCCATGCAAAATCGTGTACTTCCCGAAGCCTTCGCATCTTGGGCGTGTTGCAAAACCGTATCGACAGGCAAAAGTTTATGAACTTCTGTTTGTGTCTGATAACGAGCAGCTTGCGGGCAATAAGCGCAATCCTCTGGACAGCCTCCCGTTTTGATAGAAAGTAAGGTACAAACCTGAACTTCTTGTGCATCATGGAACTGCCGATGCACCGTAGCTGCCCGATATATGAGGTCTAAAACAGGTGCATGATAAATTTGGGCAATCTCTTCGGGTGTCCAATCTCGGCGAATCATCGGCTGGGTTTGAGGCAAAATTTCTTCCGTCATCATATATTTATTATTTTGATAATCAAGGAGTTATTCGTTTTTAGTAGTGTGAAATAAGCCCGAATTTACAGATTTTCGCTTAAAAAGGCTTTGTTACAAGGATTAAATAGGAAAAAAGGGTTTTCTGCTGTTGTTCGCTCCTTCACAAATAACTCATTTTCAAAGGTTTAAGGTCGGTCATGCGGACACAACCAACCGCAAGAGAATAAATTAGAATCAAGACACAAAAACAAGGATTAGAGTACCTCAAACGGAACAACTACCTGCGTTTTGTCCCAAGTCAAAAGCATTTGATTTGCCTCAAACGAAATTATAAACATTTCCGTTACGTCAGTTTGTGCCGAAACAGCAGCCTTGATTCGTAGAACATCCTCATTTTCAGTGTATTGTGTTCCCCATTGTCCTGTTGAACGATTAAAAATAATAATCCAGTAGTCTTCTTTCGGAATGGTAAAAACAGAATATTCGCCCGCTTGGAGTGTTTTATCTCCGAATTTCAAATTTTTATCCGTCTTAAAAATGGTGGCTTCGTTTGCGCCTGTACGCCAAACTTCGCCATAAGGAATCAACTCGCCAAAGATAACCCGCTCTTTTTTAGAGGGTTGGCAATATTTGACCGAAATAGCTGCCTCTCCCGAATACGTGGCGATGGCTTCGGGGCTGTGGCGTTTGGTCATGAATTTTCCGCCAAAAAATAATAATACCAATACTAAAACTAAACCTCCTAAACCAATAATAATTTTCTTTTTCATTTGATTTTTATGATTTAACTATGTGATAATCAACTATTTGCGTTATAATTTTGTGTTGTGGCACAAATTCGCATCTATCGTCTGCCAAAGATAAGACTAAATTTGGATAATGAACTTAGCCTTTGTGTGCATTTGATATTTTTTTAAGAAACCTGACGCAACACTTCCGTAACCAAATCCGTTTCAAATCCCCGTTGTGTCAGGAATCGGAAAAGCGCATTTTTGTCAGTGGGGTTTTGTTGGCGTTTTTTTTCGGTTAATTCGGTCAAAACCTTTCGATATTCTTCGGGGTCGATTTCGGTCAATGCGTTCTGAATTAACGTTTGGGCAATGTCATTTTGACGAAGTGCATGGCGAATTTTATTTCGTCCCCATTTTTTGATATTGAATTTCCCTCGCACAAAACTTCGGGCGTATCGCTCTTCATTGATAAAATCTTCCGTGTATAATTTTTCTACTAATTTTTCGGTCAGGTCATAAGGCAAATCCCAAGTTTGAAGTTTTTGACGCACTTCTTTTTCGGAACGCTCTTGATAAGCGCAATACGAGGCGATTTTTTGCAAGGCTTTGGATTCAGAAAGTTGTGTTTGCATCATTTTTCAGGCATTTTTTGGGGACAAAAGTACAAAAAAAAGCCTTTCCAAAACGGAAAAGGCTCTTTCATCTCTTTGTTGCCTGACCTTGAACTAAAAGTCAGTCTTATATAAACCGTAAAACGTCAAGCAAAAATGAGTGGGTTTAAGCAACCGCTTTTTAGGTTTTAATATCCTAATTTTCAGATACTTGCGTTTGTTTTGAATTATCCTTAAATAAAAATAAGAAAATCAACGCAATCACGCCCACGCCTGCGGTGGCAATTAACCAAATCGGATTCCATTCGTGCAAATTATTTTCAAGCGTGAATTGTCTTCCGACAAAACCCGCCGCATACGCCCCGATAAACATTCCCAAACCGTAAGTTGCGGTTGCCATCAAAGCCTGTGCCGAACTTCGCAAATTTTTAGGTGCTTTTTTATCCAAATAAATCTGGGTAGAAACAAACAGAAAATCGTAACACACACCATGCAAGGCAATTCCGCCATAAACCATCCACGCATTGGCATCAATATCGGCATAAGCAAACAACAAATAACGCGCTATCCAGCCTGCCATGCCTGCCAAAATCATGGTTTTCAAGCCGAAACGAGCCAAAAAGAAAGGCAATAATAACATAAATCCTACTTCGGAAACTTGTCCAAGGGTTTGCGTAGCTGCCGAATTTTCCCAGCCCAATTCGTTCATAAACATATTCCCGAATTGAAAATAAAATGTCATGGGAATATAAATTAAGAAAATGGAAATCAATAACGTCGCAAACGAACGGTCTTTCATCATGCCTAAGGCATCCAGTCCTAACATTTGTCCTAAACTGGCTTTTTCGCCCTTGCCTTTCGGTGGAGTTTTGGGCAAAGCAAACGAAAACACTCCCAAAATCAGCGAGGCTACCGCCGCCAAGAAAAACGGTTCTGCGCTTGCTTCCGAAATACTTAATCCGCTTATCAATAACCCTGCCACAATCCAGCCGCCCGTCCCGAATACTCGAATACTTGGAAAATCTTTTTCGGGATTGGCGATTTGTTGCATCGCTACCGAACTGGTCAAGGCAATCGTAGGCGCATAAAGTAACATATAAATCACTAATAACCAGAAGAATACATCAAAACTTGTGCTTTGCGACATCATATAAAGCAAGCCCGCCCCCACGATATGCAAAACCCCCAAAATCTTTTCCGAATCAAAAAATCGGTCGGCAACCAAACCCGTAAAAAAAGGCGAAATAATAAATGCCAAAGCCGTAAAACCATACGCACTCCCGACCTCGACATCGGTACAGTGGAGCGTTTTACTCAAAAATGTACTCATCGTTACGTACCATGCGCCCCAAATAAAATACTGCAGGAGCATCATGGTGGATAATTGTAAGCGTGTTGTGATTTTCATTTTCGTATTATTGTTTTGCAAACCTATGAAGTTTGATTTTTGAAATTTTATGAGAAAAAAAATTAAATTTTAATAAATATACGTTTTTGGTACATTATCCAAACGGGAATAAAACAAAATAATGTATAAGAAATAGCAAAAAATAAAGACGCACTATACGGATTTAACCAACTGACAAACAATGTTTTATAAATAAAATCTTGTAAATTTCTATCACCTACGGGAATGGCATAAAGTATCGAAATCAATACGCCAGAAAGTACATAAACCGTAATGGCGTTGCTCCCGAAAATGATGCAAAATTTAGTAAAAAAGTTTTGATAATTTAATACATCAATCAAATAAATGCTAATTCCCAACACCCACAAAGCTACTCCGCCCGAAAATAAAACATACGAACTTGTCCAAAGTTGTTTATTGATCGGAAACCAAATATCCCAAATTAATCCACTGATAATCAATATAATACCTGCGCCCAATAAAATCATTACCTTTCGAGAGGTTTCCATATTTTTTTGTTGCGTCAAATTGCCTGTGAGCATCCCGATAATTCCCGTAACGATGGCGGGCAAGGTGCTTAAAATTCCTTCGGGGTCGTAAAGTTTGGTATTTTTCCAGACATGAATGCCCAAAATTTGTTGGTCAATCCAAGCGGCTAAATTGGTGGTCGGTTCTAAATTTGGTGCGCCAATAGTAGGAATCGGGACAAAAGTCATTAAAATCCAATATCCAATTAAAATACCGATGCCGATGCCAAAAATAGTTTTTTCGGAAAAGAGGATATAAAAAGTGGCACAAAACATAAAAACAATCGAAATGCGTTGCAACACGCCCAAAATTCGGATGTTCAATATATCAAATTGCGGAAATGTATTCAAAAATAATCCTAATCCGAATAAAATCGCACAACGTTTGAAAATTTTTCTAAAAAGAATAAATTTGGGTGTATTTTTTTCGAGTGCTTTGGCAAATGCCAGCGAAATTGAAACGCCAACAATAAATAAAAAGAAAGGAAAAATCATATCCGTAGGAGTTGCTCCGTGCCATGGGGCGTGTAAAAATGGCGCATACACTGTGTCCCAAGACCCTGGCGTATTGACCAAAATCATCATCGCAACGGTAAATCCACGAAAAACATCCAAGGAAATCAAACGCTCTGAAGAAGCCATTTTAGTTAGTATTTAGTATCAAGTATTAAAGCGATGTAATTATTTGAAAATCAATAAATTATACTCAAATCAAACTATAAACTACATTTAACTTAACGCTATATTTTACGATTTTTTTTCAAAGCGTCAGACGTTCGGTCAGACTTATATTTGTGTTTTAATTTATAAAAAAAATTTTTCGGACTCATGAAGTCCGAAAAATCCCGTAACCTGTTAAATTAACCAAATAATATGAAAAGAAAAACATTTATTTCGCTGTTGAATATAAATATATATATTTGTCAGACACGTGCAAGATTTTCAAACGCTTACAGGCGTTGTTATCGTTAATAATGCCATCGCACAAAAGCCTCCATCGCCTCATATTCTGCCAATCCTAACGCATTGTAAATCAGGGCAGTTTCTTTGTTTCGGTCTTCAGCACGCTGCCAAAACTCTCGTGGGTCGTTGCCGGGAAAAACGGGCGTATCTTTCTGGGATTGATGCTTAAAGATGGCTTTTCGTTTTCGTAATAATTCTTCGGGACTAATTGGCACTGCCATTTCGATTTCGTGGACAGCCCACTCGTGCCATGCGCCTCGATAGAGCCACATCCAACAATCTTTTGTCCATTCTTCTTCGGCTTTGAGCTGCGTAAGTGCCTCAAAAATAGCATCTAAGCAAACTTTGTGCGTGCCGTGTGGGTCAGCCAAATCACCTGCGGCATAGACCTGATGCGGTTGGATTTGGTTCAGAAAGTCTTTAAGAATTTGAATATCCTCCTGTCCGACAGGATTTTTTCGGGTTTTGCCTGTTTCGTAAAATGGCAAATTCAAAAAATGTGCATTTCGGTCTGAAAGTCCAGAGGCACGGCAACCCGCACGGGCTTCCCCTCTTCGGATTAATCCTTTCAAAAGTCGGATTTCATCGGTATCTTCTTCGCCTGTTTTTTTGTGATTGGTGTAATTTCTTACACGCTCATAAAAGGCGGTCAATTCGGAATTATTGAAGCCAAACTCTCGGTTAAAATCATTCAAAAAATCGGCAAATCGAAGGGCATCATCATCAAAAACGGCAATATTTCCGGAAGTTTGATAAGCCACATGAACTTCATGTCCTTGGTCAACCAATCGGATAAAAGTTCCTCCCATCGAAATTACGTCATCGTCTGGATGTGGACTGAAAATAACGACTCGTTTTTTATCTGGCGTAGCTCGTTCGGGTCGGTTGGTATCATCGGCATTGGGCTTTCCGCCGGGCCATCCTGTGATGGTATGTTGTAACTCATTGAAAATCTGAATATTAATCGTATAGGCGGGACCTTGTTGCGTGATGAGGTCGCTCATACCATTTTCGTTATAATCTTCGTCTGTGAGTTTTAGGATTGGTTTTTTTAGGTTTTGACACAACCAAACTACGGCTTTTCGGCGCAATGCTTTATCGCTCCAATCGCACATTTTGACCAGCCAAGGGGTACTAAATCGTGTCAAATCTTGGGCTGCGCTTTCGTCCAACACGAACTGTACGTCCTCATGTTCTTGCAAATATGTAGCAGGGACATGATTAGAGATTTCGCCTTCGACAGCACGCTTGATAATTTCGGATTTGCTCTGTCCCCACGCCATCAAAATAATGGATTTAGCGTTCATAATCGTACCAATTCCCATCGTAATGGCTCGGCGTGGAACATTTTCTTTGCCATAAAAAGTTTTGGCAGCATCGACACGGGTTTTATTATCGAGCGTAATCATTCGAGTTCCCGAATTGCGCGCCGAACCGGGTTCGTTGAAGCCAATATGTCCGTTTCGTCCGATGCCCAAAATTTGTAAATCAACACCTCCGACCGATTGGATTTTCTGTTCGTAAGCCCGACAAAATTCGGCAACATCGGCAGGGTCAGTAGGTAATGTTCCATCAGGAATATTAATATTTTCAGGTTTAATATCCACATGATTGAACAAATATTCATTCATGAAATAAACATAACTATGCACCGAACCAGGGGACATCGGAAAATATTCATCCAAGTTGAAGGTCAGGACATTTTTGAAGCTCAAGCCTTCTTCTTGGTGCATTCGGACAAGTTCCTCGTACACTTTGACGGGCGTTGAGCCTGTCGCCAGCCCAAGTACAGCATTTTCGCCTTTTTCTTGTTTGCTTCGGATGAGATTGGCGATGGTTCGAGCGACTGCCACCGCTCCCTCTTGTGTAGTAGCGCAGACTTCGGTAGAGATTTTCTCGAATCGGCACTCTTCGGAATAGTTCAATTTAGTCATGATGGCAACAATTTTAGTATTGAAATTCTGACAAACCTAATCAGGTTTAGTTTATTGATTTTCAGTTAGATAATTCATCAAAAATGATGAGGGTACAGTTTAAAAAGGGTTAAAAAATCAGTTCTTATTTTTAATTATTGGCAAGGTCTTTCGACTATTGCCCAAGTGCATAATAAATATTAGATTGTTTAAGTAAGCATTCACAATTAAAATCATGGGTTTTATTTCCGTCATGCTCTATTTTCTATGATTCTTTTTGTATCGGCTGTGTTTTGTTAGGTGATTTGATTTTTTCCGAACGAGGCAATCTGTGATTGATTTTAAACTTTTTTAAATTCAGTAACAAATTGCCTTTTTATTCGTCGGAAAAAAAATTTAGTTGAAATTAGGCAAGTTCTACGATAACTATCTGAACCTGCACCATTATATCCACACAACACACACTAAATAATATCTTTTATTTTTTTAGCTTAGATAATAATTATTTGAAAATCAATAAATTACATTTTTAAATTTGATTATTAAATTATTTTATTTTTTAATCAAAATTTTATTTTGTAGTAATCAAGTACAGAGATTAGTTTGTATCTCACTCTGTACTTGATATAAAATTTATTAGTTCACGTCCCACCAAACAGGAGATTTTTCAGTATCGCCGTTGGCTAATCGGGCAACAGCGGCGGTATAAGAAGCACCGTTTGTACTTTGTTCCGATTGTGGGTATCGCACTCGTTTGGCAATTTCACCATTTACGGCATCAGCAGGTAAATTAGGGAAGCCACTTCGTCTGATTTCGGCATATCCCTCAAATCCATCACCATACACGGCCAACCATTTTTGCGTACAAATTTGCTCTAAGGCTTTTGACGAATCGAACGGCACTTTGGCTAAGAAGGCATTGGCTTGGTCGCCTAAGCCGTGTTGCTCCAAAGAGGCACGCACGCCAGCTTCGTAATAATCTTTGGCACTTCCCGAAGTCCAACCTCGTTGGGCAGCTTCGGCTTTCAAGAATAATACTTCGGCATAAGACAAGAAAATGGCATCAGCATCCATGGCAAAAAGCGTATTTTCATTTGGCACCGAATAATTATCAGGGCTAAGATTATCTACGGTTGCTGTTCCGTTAGGGACACCGATAAAAATACCATCTTTGTTTGGTTTGCCATAAATGGGCAATCGAGGGTCGTTGGTATTATTCATCAAATCAACCAAACCTTTGCTTAGATAATTTCCGTTAAAACCCGCTACGATAGGCGCAGAAGTACCATTTGTTCCTGCATCGAATTGCGCTCCGTCCACATGAATCATTTTGGCGATGTCCGCATTGCTTTCCATCACACCACCAGCAATGGCTTCAGAGGCGTGTTGTTGTGCCAAACTGGGAGCTACTTCGCTGATTCGGATGGCTAAACGCAATCGTAATGAATTAGCAAATTTTTTCCATTGTGCGTGGTCGCCTTTGTACAAGAAATCTTGTTCGCCATACGAATTGCTACCCGAACTCAATACGCTTGCTGCTTCTTTCAAATCACTCAATAATGTATTGTAAATTGATTCTTGCGTATCGTATTTTGGCTGGAAAATGCCTTGCGAAATTCCAACGCCCGCTTCTGTGAAAGGGACATCGCCCCAAACATCCGTTAATCGGTGTACGATAAAGGCTCTCCAAACTTTTGCAATGGCATTTTCGGAAGGCTTATCTTGCGTTAATCGGATAATTTCCTGCGTATTAGCCAATAATTTGACGTAACTTCTGTCCCAGTAGGCAACAATCCAACCATCGTTGGTTACATAATTTGCCGTTCCCCATGGAGTGTGCATATGCTGTCCCCATACCGAGAAGTGTAACAGATTGCTTCGCCATGCTTCGTATCGGTGTCCCGAAACGCTTAATTGATTGTATCCCAACAAACTACCCGCTTCGACTTCGGTAATCGTGGTAGGGTTTTTGTTCATTTCCTCGAATTCGTCAGTACAAGCACCCGCACCCAACAGCATCATGCCAGCCAGTGCAAAAGTTCGGATTTTATATGTTAAGTTCATGATATTTCTCGTTAAAAATTGATATTAAAAAAAATTTGAAAAATGTTTGGGAAAACACCCTTCTCGAAACGTGGTTTGGAGAAGGATATTTGTCCGATTTTTAGAATCGTAAGCTCAAGTTAAAACCTAAACTTCGAGTACTTGGCATAGAAGAAGATTCTAAGCCCTGTGCGTTACCCGCATTGAAGTTTGATTCTGGGTCGAATCCGGGCGTACTGCTTGATAAAATAAATAAGTTTCGACCTACGAATGAAACCGTTGCGTCTTTTACCAATTTGGTTTTTTCCAAGACAGTTTTCGGTAATTGATACGAAATGCTCAACTCACGAAGTTTGACATAACTGGCATCATAGATGAAATCCTCCACGATGTTTCCTTCGCTGATGGCTCTCCAATATAATTCGGGGTCCACCGCTACGGTGTTTGCTCCGCCAGTTTCATTTACGCCTTTTCCGACAAATCCGCCTGTGCCAGCATACCATGCCTCACGTCCTTCGACCGAACCCGCTGCCGTGCCTTGATTATACATAACGGCTGCCGTTCGTGAGAAAATTGAACCGCCTTGCCGAATATCAATCAAGGTATTCAGGGAAACTCCTTTATAAGAAAATGTATTGACAATACCACCCAACCAATCAGGCGTTGAATTGCCTAACACTTCCACCGCATCAGCTTTGACGGGCATTCCATTGGCATCAAAAATTCGGTTTCCGTTGTCGTCTTTCTTGTAGCCAAATCCCACGATGTCGCCGTAAGGAGAATTAGGTCGAGCAACTACAAAAGTACCTCGCACATCACCTAATTGTAATTGGTCAAGTCCATCGGTCAAGGAAAGTACTTTGTTTCGGTTTTGGGCAAAATTAACGCCTAATTCCCACACAAATCCATTATCCAATTTGACTGGCGTGCCACGCAACGCAATTTCAAAACCTGAGTTTTCCATCTCACCAGCGTTGATTACCGCCGAGCCAAACCCAGAAGTAGGCGATACGGTGGTTTGCAAGATTTGATTTGATGTATTTTGCTTATACCAAGTTACGTCTAAGTTTAATCGCTCATTCAAGAATCGTAAATCAGCACCGACTTCGATAGAAGCCGTTTGTTCGGGTTTCAAGTTTGCCAAAGGAATTGAATAGTTTGGAACGTCTTGGTTGCCTACGCTTCCCAAAACTGCCAAAGGCTGTCCTAAGTGTGTTTGTCCTGTAAATGAATACGTTGGCGATAATTGATAAGGAGCAGCATCGTTACCGACTTGCGCCCAAGAAACTCGAAGTTTACCAAAAGTCAAGATATTTTCAGGAATATCCAACGATTCTGTAAAAGCATAACTTGCACTGACCGAAGGATAAAAGAATGAATTATTATTGATTGGCAAAGTAGATGACCAGTCGTTCCGAGCAGTAACATCCAAAAACAATGTATTTTTATAATCCAAACTTGCCTGTGCAAATACTGACTGCAATTCTCGTTGTGTCAGTTCGTATCGGTTTTGTTGTGATGAAGCATTTGAGATGACATAAAAAGGAACTGAAAAATTAGAACCAAAGAATCCCACGCGCTCGGTTCGGAAATAAACGCGAGCTGCCCCAACCATACCACTGACATTGATGCCTTCCGAAACTTCTTTGTTGGCTTTCAACATCACATAGCTGTTATCTTCTCGTACTCGATATTGGTCTTTTTGCATCTCCGCATCCGGGCGATACGTTGTTCCGATAGCCGTTACGTTCAGGCGGTCATGGACATAATAATCCGTCCCTGTTCGTCCTTCCACAGATAACCAATCATTAAATTTATAGCTCAAACCTACATTTCCGATGAGTCGGTCTTTGTCATCTTGATTGATATTTTCGTTGATTGACCAATACGGATTCAGGATAAACGGTTGGCTGGTAAAGATTTTATTTCCACCGCCTTCGGCTTTGTAATCCTTCAAATTTGCCAAATCAATACTTCGAGGCATCGACATAAAAGCGTGTGCGGGGTTGGTCATAATTTCCGCTAAGTTCGGTCGGTTATATCCATCGGTTTTGATGTAAGTTACTTTGGCATCAACCGAAAGTTTATCAGTCAAATTGGCACCGCCACGGAATGTAAATCCATTTCTTTTGAGGGTTGAGGTCGGAATAATACCCTTGTTATCCAAATTCCAATAACTTAATCGGAAATGTGCCTTATCGGTTGCGCCCGAAAGTGCAATGGTATTGGATAATGTCGTACCTGTTTGGTAGAAATCTTTGATGTTATTGGGTTGTGAATTGTACGCACGAGTTGTACCATCCCAGAACAAGGCTTGTTGTCCTGTCATTCGAGGTCCCCAACTTGAGCCTTGATTGCCATCACCCAAACCGAGAACGCCACCCAAATCGGTTTTTAATTTACCGCCTGCGCCGTGTCCAAATTCGTTTTGAACATCAGGATAAATCAATGGCGAATCAAACGTAATGTTGCCGTTATATTCGATACCAATACCGTTTTCTTGTGATTTGCCTTTTTTTGTCGTAATCAAGATAACACCATTTGCCGCCCGTGAACCATACAAAGCCGAAGCCGCAGGACCTTTCAGCACGGACATTCCTTCGATGTCATCGGGGTTAATGCCACCCACACCATCACCATAATCAATACCGCCCCACTGAATTGCTGCACCGATATTTTGATTATCAATCGGAATACCATCCACCACATACAAGGGTTGGTTATTTCCACCTAACGAACTCACACCACGAATCACAACTCGTGATGAACCACCTGCACCTGAAGCGGGTCTATTGACCTGAACCCCAGCCACTTTGCCCGAAAGCGAGTTGGCAATGTTGGTTTCTCTGGCGCGTGCAAATTCTACGCCCGCCACCCTAGAAACTGCATACGTTAATTTCTTTTCTGACTTTTCGATTCCGAATGCCGTTACGACCACGTCATCCAAGACCTTCATATCAGCCGCTAATTGTACATTGACAGTAGTTTCTGAACCAATCGCCACTTTTTGGGTGGTATAACCGATGTAAGAAAAATTCAATTCGGTTATATTTGTAGGCAATTTGATGGTATAGTTGCCGTCAATATCCGTGATACTCCCCACGTTTTCAGCACCTATTGCCACTACGTTTACGCCGATGAGCGGTTCGCCACTGCCCGCATCGGTTACTTTACCAGAAATGGTCTTATCCTGAGCTGATAAGCTAAAGCTAATCAAGCATAGCAGCGAGAAAAAGACAGTTCGCAGGATTTGATAATTGTAATTCATCTGAACTTGAGTTTTTTTGGTGTTTTAAAAAAAAAAATTTGAACTTGATATATATATTGAGCCGTGTGATTTCTCTTCTGGTTGAAAGTGTTTTGGAATCGTACTTCCTTGAGCGTTTATCCAAAAGTAGTGGGTTCGGAAAGGCTTTGAAAATTTATTCGCTAAACAACAAAAAACCATCGCCAAACAACAAAAAAGGCATTTTCAGGATACTTTAGCCCATCCGATGTCGTTGGTATGTCCTTTTATGTCGTTGAGCGATAAAATCAAGTCGTTCGACATCCAAAAAGGCGCAGTTTTTCCTTGAAATTATCCCATTTTATGAATCGAACCACAAAAAAAGCCTCTCCCACCGCCAAACCTTACGCCAGATTCGGGCGAGGATAAAAACGAATTTATCCGCCTTGACACTCCAAAAAATGCCCATCTCATCCAATAAATTTTGTTTCCATGTTGTTTAGCGATGATTTGATGTCGTTGGGCAAAAAAAATAGGGAAACCCAAGTGATTTCGATATATTTGTTTATAACATAAACTAAATAGTATTATTATCTTAAATCTCGCATAAGAATATATTTTGCAAACAGTTATTTTAATTCATTGATTTTTTCATATTTTATAATTATCTTAGACATGAAAACGGTCGCACTCGAGGTTCAACAACAACAACATTTCTATACGGTTCATCCTGATATGCTCAAATTTTTGCAAATGCCCTGGATTTATCATTCGATTTTCTGGGCATTATATTTTGCCTTTAATGTTGCCCGTTGGGGCAGTTATTTTGAAGATTATTTTTATTCGCTCCGCAGCAATTTGGTTACGTTCCCCATTTCGATGATTCTGGCGTATCTAAATGCCTATGTTTTGTTGCCTCATTTTTTGATGCAAAAAAAATTATTACATTATTTTGTCTTTTTGTTTGGTGCGATTTTATGCCTGATTTATTTGCGGGAGCATCTGCACTATCATTTGGTCAGCGAGGTCGTTTGGCGCGAATCTTCCAAGCCTGTCGATATGTTTAGTGTCAATCATGTGATTCAGGTCATGTTAGGCGAATTGTATATCATTGGCTTAACGACCGCCATCAAACTGACGGTGGAACGCATCCGAAACGACAAACGCCGGCGCGAACTCGAAAAACAAAACTACGAAACCGAACTGGCTTTCCTGAAATCACAAATTCAACCGCATTTCTTCTTCAATACGCTCAATAATTTGTATTCGCTGACGCTCATCAAATCGGACGAAGCCCCCGATGTCGTTATCAAACTTTCAGAACTCATGCGATATGTGATTTATGAGGCGGGCAGCCATCGGGTATCGCTCGAAACCGAAATTACACACATTCATAATTATATCGATTTGGAACGTCTGCGCTTCGGAAATCGTTTGAGCATTCATACGAATATTTCGGGCAATATGAAGGCGTGCCAGATTCCGCCCTTATTGTTGTTGCCTTTTATCGAAAATACATTCAAACACGGCGTAGGAACGCACGCCAAAACCACAGAAATTACAATGAATTTGGAAATACGAGATAAATTTTTATACTT
>CAZNYR010000061.1:22715-24516 GCA_964577275.1 uncultured Cytophagales bacterium
TACTTTCGGGTGCGTAATCCCATTGCACAAACGCCCATCAGCTCAACACTTCCTGTGCAGGCAGGCGGTGTCGGACTCAGGAATACGCGCCGAAGATTAGACTTGATTTATAAAGGAAATTATACACTCGACATTGACGAGAACCACACCACATATGAAGTTACACTAAAGATTCCGACAACATGAAGATTCGATGTTTGATTGTAGATGATGAACCGCTTGCCGTTAAGGTCATTGAAAATTATTTGAATCGGCTCAAAGATTTTGAAATCGTGGCAAGTTGCGAAAATGCCATGGATGCCTTTGATTTATTGCAAGAAAAAGAAATTGACCTTTTATTTTTGGATATTCAGATGCCGATGCTCACGGGCTTGGACTTTGTCAAAAGCCTAAAAAATCCGCCTTTAATTATTTTTACGACCGCCTACAAGGAATATGCCATCGAAGGATTCGAGGCGGATGCCATTGATTATTTGATTAAACCGATTCCATTCCCTCGTTTTATGCAGGCAGTCAATAAAGCCACTAAATTTTATAAATCGCAACACCAACCCACCTTCACGATGCCCCCTACATCGGCCACTCCATTGCCCAAAAATCCGCTCGAAAACTCATTTATTTTTCTGAAGGTCGATAAAAAAATGGTCAAAGTCTATTTGAAAGATATTTTGTATATCGAAAGCCTCAAAGATTATATTCGAGTTATAACCAATTTGGAAGAACTCATTGTTCATCAGACACTTACGAGCATTACCGAAAGTTTGCCCGCCAAATATTTTTTGCGGATTCATCGCTCCTATACCATTTCGATTGATAAAGTACACGCCATCGAAGGAAATTGTGTCGAAATTGGAAAAAATCTCATTCCCATAGGACGAAACTATGTCCAAGAAGTGAAAGAAAAAATTTATTCGGGCGGACTAAAAAGCTAAACCTCTATGAATCAAGAAATTACATATAATCTTGTATAAAAAAAACCCACGATTAAAAATCGTGGGTGCTAAGTATAGTTTTGTGAATGAATGTACTCAAAAAAATGATACAAAATTAATCGTAAGCTACCGTAATTGATTTAGAAATAATCCGTGAAACATTATCGCAACTATCTTTATATTTGATATAAATGGTGCGCTGTCCATCGCCTTCGGCTAAGAGCCATTTTTTCGTATCGGCATAGGGTTCCCATTGTCCGGTTGCAAAGTTTTTGTCATTGCTAATCCACATCAGGTCAGCACCTTGCGCCGTAAATTTGAGCAATACATCCGAATACATCGTGGTCGTTTCGCCGTCATTAATTTGGATTTTGCCTGACGTAGGGGCTTGTGTATCAAATATAATATGCGCCTTGTAACGGTCAGATTCGTTACCGCCCGCATCCTTAAAACGTGCATAAACGAGCTTTTCACCGTCTTCCTGCCCTGCTAATTTCCACTTGATGGCTTCTTTGTACGGTATCCAGTTTGCACCCCTGAAATCGGGGTCATTGCTAATTTTCATCTGGCTGGCACCCGGATAATTGAACTCCAGTTCGACCTCGCCATTGTAATCATTGGTACAATGTGCGTGGTTATTGATTTCGATAGGGGCTTGTTGTGCGTGGACTTTGGCAGTCATCAAAATCGCTACCAACAAAGCAAAAACTGCACTCGTGTAAAATTTGAAGGTCATTTTCATAAGACTAAGATTTTGAAAATCAAGTTTTTAATGGTTTCGTAATTACGCATCTATCCGATGGCGTGGTATGTTTGTCTGGTAAATATAACGCTTTTGGGCGTATCTTCGCTGTCAATAAAACGTTAAA
>CAZNYR010000062.1:0-24181 GCA_964577275.1 uncultured Cytophagales bacterium
ACTTGGCAGGTCTTGAAGACTTGGCAGGTCTAAAATTTTCAGAATGCAACACAAACCAACGGATGCGATTTAGCCATGACCCAACGCGATGTTTTTGATAAGGATGAAGTTTTAAAAAATTTCCGAACGCTCCGCAATCGAGATTGGAAAGCCTTGATTTGGAGTGTCTTGATTTCGACTTTGGTTTGGTTTTTTATGGCATTAAACAAACAATACACGACCGAAATTAGCTATCCTATCCGTTTTACTTTTGAACAAGCCAACGTGGTGGCACTTGAACCGCCTCCGCCTTCAATTAAGTTGCACGTAACGGGACAGGGCGGAAGTTTATTACGTAAATCACTGGGAATTGGTTTAGAGCCTTTGGTGATGAAAATTAAGAATCCTACTCGGATTAAGTACATGACAGCCAAGGCTTTACAGCCTTCGTTATCGGCAAATCTGACGGACTTAAAAATCAATTATATTCTGGATGATACGATTTTTTTTAATTACAATCATATCACCATGAAGGATGTCGTTATTCGGGTGGATAGCACACAAATTAAGTTGAAAAAAAATTGCCGAATTACCTCAAATATTCAGGTTGTGCCAAATATCGTTACCTTGAAAGGAGCATCGGAACTCGTTGAAAATGCGCCAGATACCTTAGATTTGGTCTATCCAAGCTATGAACTCAAAAATTCATTTACGGGACGAATGCAGGTTAAATATCCAGAGCATGATTTGTTGGTATTGGATACCGAACGGGTTTCAGTACGATTTCAAGTAACCAAATATAAGGAGCGTAAACGTCCTATATCACTGATAACCAAGCATTTCCCGCGCGATTCATCCGTATATATCCAAACGCCCGAAGTTTGGGTAAGTTATTTGGTGGAAGATATGGTCTTTGCGAGTGTTCGAGATACGATGGCACTGACGGCGGACTTGTGGCGATTTAATGAGCATGACAGCACCATTACGCCAGAGCTATTTATTTCAGTATCAGAGCCTTATATTGATGCAAAAGTAATTCCCCAAACCTTAAAAGTCTATGTCGCAAAGTCTAAAAATTGGTATTACTGGCGGAATCGGCACAGGTAAAAGTACGGTTTGTCGTATTTTCCGAGCCTTAGGCATCCCGATTTATGATGCGGATAGCCGAGCCAAAATGATGACAAGTCAAAATTCGGAACTCATCGCCCAAATCAAAGCGGAATTTGGCGCACAATCTTATCTGGAATCTGGTGAATTAAATCGCATTTTTTTAGCCCAAACGGTGTTCAATCAGCCCGATAAATTGCAAATTCTGAATCATTTAGTACATCCAAAAGTACAGCAGGATGCCCAAAATTGGCTTGAAGAACATGATGGAAAATTCCCTTATTTGCTCAAGGAGGCGGCATTATTATTTGAGGTGGGGTCATATCAAGATTTGGATAAAATCATGACGGTGAGTGCGCCAATGTCGATACGGATACCACGCATTTTGCAACGGGATTCGCACCGACAACTATCAGATATTCAGGCAATTATAGCCAAACAAATGCCCCAAGAGGAGAAAGAAAAACGAGCTGATTTTGTGATTTGGAATGACGGAAAACAGTTGCTCATTCCGCAAGTATTGAAATTACACAACTTATTTATTAATCAACTATAAAACAGGAACTTATGAAAGAAAGTACCAAAGAATTTGCGCTTCAATATTTATCCGTCTTTTCGCCTACGGGTGCGGAAACAGCGGGTCAAAAAGTGTGGTTAGAGTACATCAAAGATTCGATTGATGAATATATCACGGATATGTATGGGACGGCGGTTGGCGTGGTCAATCCGAATCAGCCCTACAAAGTGGTCATCGAGGCGCACGCCGATGAGATTTCGTGGCGTGTGAATTATATCACTGATTCGGGATATATTCATGTCATTCGGAATGGCGGTTCAGATTTTGCGATTGCGCCCAGTATGCGTGTCAAAATTTTTGGCGAAAAAGGCGAAGTTCCTGCGATTTTTGGTTGGCCTGCGATTCATGTGCGTCCTCGTGGCGAAAAAGATGACATACAGCCGAGCCAAAAAACGGTATTTCTGGATTGTGGATGCGCCTCCAAAGAAGAGGTAGAGGCACTCGGTATTTATGTGGGGGCGGTGGCTATTTTTACGGATGAACCCTTATTTCTGAATCAAAAGTATCTGGTAGGCAGGGCGTTAGACAATCGAATCGGTGGCATTGCGATTGCCGAAGTGGTCAAAAGATTGAAGGAAAATAACAAAAAATTGCCCTTTACGCTTTATGTGGTCAATTCTGTTCAGGAAGAAATCGGTTTGCGAGGTGCTGAAATGATTGCCAGACGACTCAAGGCGGATGTGGCAATTTGTGTCGATGTATGCCACGATACACAATCGCCACATTACGATAAAAAAATTGATGGCGACCAAACGGCAGGAAAAGGACCTGTTTTGACTTATGCACCAGCGGTTCAAAATAATTTGCTCAAAATGTTAATCGAAACTGCCAAAGAGAAAAACATTGATTTTCAGCGAGATGCACGAGGACGAAGCAGCGGAACAGATACGGATGCCTTTGCCTATTCGGGCGATGGAAGTACGGCAACGGCATTGATTTCGATTGCTCAAAAGTATATGCACACCACCGTTGAAATGGCGCATTTGGATGATATTGACAATACGACCAATCTGGTTTATGAATTTTTACTCCGATTAGAAGCGGGATATGATTTTAGAGAACTAAAATAAAATCCTGATAATCAATGCTTTAATACTTGGTAAGTTTTCAAAACTTGCCAAGTATTACTGAAATATTACGATAATTTCTTTTTTCGGGGATATGAGCGAAACCAGCTTTCAATCTTCATTTTTAACACCCCAAAAAAGGCTTCATTGATAATATTGGCTGACATTTTGGAAGTGCCTTTGGCTCTGTCCGTAAAAATAATTGGAACTTCTTGTAATTTAAATTGATGTTTCCATGCCAAAAATTTCATGCGAATCTGAAAGGCATATCCCACAAATTTAACATCATCTAAGTCAATGGTTTTCAGTACGTTATAACGATAACATTTGAATCCGGCGGTAGGGTCCATGATGGGCATTCCCGTAATTTGTCGCACATAATAGCCCGCAAAATAGGAAAGCAAAACTCTTCCGAGAGGCCAATTCACGACATTAACTCCCGTAATATATCGTGAGCCTATCGCCACATCTGCCCCCTGAACGCACGCCTGTCGCAGATGTAATAAATCTTGTGGATTATGCGAAAAATCGGCATCCATCTCAAAAATATAGGCGTATTGATGCGCCAAAGCCACCCGAAACCCATGAATATACGCCGTTCCCAAGCCTAATTTGCCTGTGCGTTGTTCCAATAAAATGCGATGCGGAAACTCAAGTTGTAATTCCTGTACTTTTTGGGCAGTTCCATCGGGCGAACCATCATCCACAATCAGAATATCAAACGGGTGTTCCAACGTAAAAACAGCACGAATAATGGTTTCAATGTTTTCAATTTCGTTGTATGTCGGAATAATGACCAGCGAATCTTTCACTAAAAATGAATTTTGATACGGTAATTTTATTTCAAACTATTCAGAAATTCTATCTTTTTCGGTGTCGTTGATGAGATTTTCTGATGATGTATCTGCCTGATTATCTGAAGGTGCTGTGTTTTTTTCTTGTTTGGGCAAAAATAAAATCAAGACCACACCCACAAAAATTGCAGAATCAGCGATATTAAATACGGGGCGGAAAAACAAAAAATCTTCGCCACCCCAAATCGGCATCCAATCGGGGAAGGTACTCTCAATCAAAGGAAAGTAAAGCATATCAATTACTTGCCCATGAAACCAAGGCGTGGGCGCACCCACAATCGCATTGCCTTCGATAAAAACACCATAAAAAACGCTATCAATCACGTTGCCGAATGCCCCACCCAAAATCAAAGCCGAAGCTAAAATTAACAACGTTTGTGCCTGATTTTTAATGAGATAATAAACCCAATACGCAATGCCAAACGTACTGATTAGTCGTAATAATGATAATGAAAGTTTACCGTATTCCCAGTCTAATTGCATTCCGAATGCCATGCCCGGATTCAGTAAATAATGCAAGCGAAACCAATCTTCAAAGACAATAATTTCGCCCAGACTGCCCATTTGCATCTGTGTATGTACCAGAATTTTGGAAGTTTGGTCAAGGCTAATAATGAAAAGACTTATTAAAAAATAGGTAATATATTTCACGATAAATAATAGATAATAAATTGATAATCAAATAATTACAAATTGTTACGGAAGCTATCGAAATTTTTCATCGGAACTTACCGTTCTCTTTTCGTAAACTCGCCTGTCTGTCGCAGGAAGGGCAAAATTACGGCTAATGTCGTAACTTGACAAACAATTTGTCATCAACTAACAAATATTTTACGTAAAACGTTACGCTAAATTTTCTTAAAAATTATTTAGAATATGTCAAAAATCAATTTTGTACAATTTTTAATGTATGGCGTTTGTTTCTTTTTTATGACCCAAAATACAACCGCTCAAAACATAAAACAAATCTTAAATGGAACACGATGGGGATTGACAGGCATCTACGAACACGCCCTAAATCGACAAGATACCTTGCTTCTGGTCAGGGATTGCGCCAACGAATATTATGAATTTTTGCCTGACGGGACGCTCGTTAGTTCGTATCTGGAACGGGACGGAACGTGGACAATACAAAAGGATAGTATCCTGATTTTCAGAAGAAATAATCATAAAATTTTCAAAAAATCTATCGTGCAATATTATTCCGAAGATAGTATCATGTTGCGGGATGAGGGAAAAAATCAGTACTTTTTGGAGGTGTACGAACGGTGTCTGCCTACGGACTCGACCTATGTCGATAATCGTGAAATTTACCAAGAATTTAAAACGCGAAGCCTTGTCGTGGGTGGTTCGTATTTGACCATTCCGACAGCCGAAATTGGTTTTGCCCTCACACGGCTAAATTGGAATAATACAATTTATGGCAATTCGATACACATCGAATTAGCACCGCAAGAAAATGTATATGGCATCAGCCTGAATACGTGGTGGGACGGCAAATTTTTGGCGTATGGCTTGGCAGGAACAGCACATACGGATAACGGCAAAATATTGTTCGGCGTGCGTCCGATGCTGGGATTGACCGCACAACGATTATTTAATCGAACGAATCGCTCTGGGATTTCGTGCCATCTGATGTATGGTTATACGATGCTTTTCTCGAATGATGATACCTTTGAGCGCACCATGAATCGGGATGCGGTGCATTTGCGTTTTGTAATTCCGTTCCAAAAATCTGACCCACAAATTGTCCGAAAATCTGTTTTTTATGACTAATTTTTGACCTAATAAATTTGATTTAATAAACTGATAATCAGGTATATAATGCAAGGTTACGGCATTTGATTATCTTCCTGTCCTTGCATTTCCGAACTCTCATCCGAGGGGTCAATCGCCGTGCCATCCTCCGTAATTTCGCCTTCTTCGGTCGATGTTGGCTCTTGGAGTTCGTTATCGGCAATGCCCGCTTTTCCTTGTTGGCGTTGGATTAATTTTTTGCGTTTTTTCCATTTTTTTTGCTGTACTTCTTTCGGAAAAATGGCTTTGATTTTATATAATTTTTTGAAATAATCTTTCTGATGAACCAATATATCATACGGTACGATTTCGCCATAAATTTTCCGATTTCGATGCGCTTCAAGCATCATTTTGACCAATTCTTCGGATAGTTTTTCGTCAGGATTTTCGGGCATAATATCTGGAAAAATTAATTTCAGATGTTCCTTATCTACCTGAAAATGAAGCAGATTGTCCAAATTTTCTTGATATAAATTCATATTTTCACGATACAAACGGGGCGAAATTACATCCGTAAAACCTCCTCTGACTTGATGAATCCAATCCTGCAAATTATCCGCCTTGCATTTGGGATATTCGTTGGGCATCACGGCAATCAGCGTGCTGGGATTGGTTTTCTTGATGCGTTGATATAATTTTTCGGCGTATTCGGTCAGAATAGCAGTGCGCCACTCCACCCATTCAAAATCACGAGGATACGAAGGTGGATTTTTACCGTGATTTTCGTCCTGATAACGCTGAATCGTGAGTGGGTCATAACCCGCCTCTACGGTCAATCCCGTATTGACTTGCACGCCATCGGGCTTATAAAACCTGACCATTTCAGTAATTAAATTTATCGTAAAGTTCTGAATATTAGGGTTTAAGGTATTGAGTTGTGGCTCACCAAATCGCAAAGCCGGACGCTTATCGCTTGCCATCGCAAGGCGTTCTTGATGGTTTTTGAACAAAACCGTATTCTTTTTGTGATGTTGATAATCCAATTCAAAATCAAAAATGGTAAAAACCTTTAATTGACGTTGATGTGCTTGTGCAATCAAAAATTTTAACGGGTCGGCGTGGTCATATTTTTGGCTATTAAACTGACTATTTCCCGAATTTTTCATCACTTGACTCGGAAAAGCCACCGTGCCTTTGTCCCAAACTCGGATGAATATGGCATTGACTTGCATCCCTTTACAAAAGTCCAAGGTTTCGATTATTTTTTTGCGATTGCTCAGTACATCGTGCGAAATATGCACACCGCGAACGGCTTGTATCTCCTTGTTTTTCAGCTTATTAAGTGATGATTTGAGCGTTTGTTTAGAACACGCATCAATCACAAAAATCACAAGTAAAAACATAAAAATACCCGCAATGTATGTCGTAAATTGTTGAAACATAAGCGATTTTGAATTAAACAAACGGATGTAAAATATGACCTAAGTTGTGGTGTGTTTTTTTTCAATAGAATAAGAAAAGTGAATTTAGTTCTCTTTGTTAGAAAAATGTCAAAACTTCGTAATTATTTTATGACCAATGTTAAAATACCGAATATCAAATGACTACATTTTTTTAAATGTTATATTTTAATTATGATAATATATTCATGTAATAAAATCAAAAATAAGATTATTTTCAAACAAACCTTACGTTTTCGGACTTTACATCAATAAATCAAATTTCGTATCACAAATGAATCAACATACAAATAAATTAATTCACGAAACCAGTCCTTATTTATTGCAACACGCCCAAAATCCTGTGCATTGGTTTGCGTGGGGCGATGAAGCCCTGAAATTGGCACGTCAAGAAGACAAACCAATAATCGTCAGTATTGGGTATTCGGCGTGTCATTGGTGTCATGTGATGGAGCGCGAATCGTTTGAAAATCAGGACATTGCATCCATTATGAACGAGTTTTTTGTCAATATCAAAATTGATAGGGAGGAACGCCCCGACCTCGACCAAATTTATATGGATGCCGTGCAGACGATGGGCGCAAATGGGGGCTGGCCGCTCAATGTTTTTTTGATGCCTGACGGAAAACCGTTTTATGGTGGCACGTATTTTCCGCCTCAACAGTGGGCGCAATTATTGCGACAGGTGGCGATGGCATTCCGAAAACAACGCCAAGAATTAGCCGAATCTGCCGATAGTTTTGCCAAAGCGATTGGCGCAAGTGAAATCAAAAAATATGGCTTAAATGCTGATAATCAAGATTTTAAAATTGAAGATTTAAATACAGGTTTTCAGAAATTAGCCCAAAGTTTTGACAAAACGGATGGGGGCGTGGGCAATGCGCCCAAATTTCCGATGCCTTCGATTTATGCTTTTTTGATGCGTTATGCTCAAGTAGCGCAAAATGTCGAAGCAATGCAACAAGCCGAATGTACGCTTCGGGCGATGGCTTTGGGTGGAATTTATGACCAAATCGGGGGAGGATTTGCACGTTATTCAACTGATAATCAGTGGTTTGCACCGCATTTTGAAAAAATGCTTTATGATAACGCACAGCTACTAAGCGTGTATGCCGAAGCCTTTTTATTGACCAAAAACCCTCTGTATCAAACTGTTGTCTTTGAAACCATTGATTTTATCGAGCGCGAATTGACCTCCGAAGAGGGTGGATTTTATGCCGCTTTGGATGCCGATAGCGAGGGCGAAGAAGGCAAATTTTATGTCTGGGAATGGGATGAATTACAGACGCTTTTTTCTGATTCATCACAAAAACTATTTTATGATTATTTTAATATTCAAGAAACGGGAAACTGGGAAAAAAAGTATAATATTTTGCATCGAAAAGTATCGGACGAAGTATTTGCGGGTAATCATAAATTACCACTTTCCGAACTTCAAAATCATATCAAAATTTGGAAAAATACTCTTTTTGAAATCCAAAAAAAACGACCCAAACCGAGTTTGGATGATAAAATTCTTTCAGGATGGAATGGATTGACTATCAAAGGATTAGCCGAAAGTTTTGCCGTTTTTGAACAACCCAAATTTTTGGAGTTGGCGAAGAAAAATGCCGATTTTATCAGTCAGAAAATGATACACCAAAATCAGTTGCATCGAAGTTATAAAAATGGCAAAAGTCGATTGCTCGGATGTCTGGAAGATTACGCCTGTGTCATTGAAGGATTTATTGCACTTTACCAAGTTTGTTTTGAGGAAAAATATCTGCATATTGCCCATGAACTAACTGAATACACGCTCGAAAATTTTTATGATGCAGACGAAGGATTTTTCTTTTATACCGACAAAACAGGCGAAAAATTAATTGCCCGAAAAAAGGAAATTTTTGATAATGTAATTCCCGCTTCCAATTCGATTATGGCGAAAAATTTGCATCAATTAGGCTTATTTTTTGACCAACAAAATTATACGGAAATTGCCCGAAAAATGCTTGCTAAAGTTCTGAAAATGATACGATTAGAAGTTCGTTACGTTTCAAATTGGGCAAGCGTATTGACTGTTTTTTTACAGCCCACACCTGAAATTGTGATTGTCGGAAAACAAGCTCGAAATATGGCGTTAGAACTTCAAAAACAGTTCATGCCCAACAAAATTATTTGTGCCACAGATTCGGAAAGTGCTTTGCCTTTATTTGAAAATCGGCTTGTAAACCTCGAACAGACCACCATTTATATCTGCCAAAATAAAAGCTGTCGGCTTCCCGTACAGTCGGTGGCGGAGGCTCTGAAAATGCTATAAGCGCACAAGATGGCATAGATACATTTTTCAAAAAAAAAGATGTAAATTTCGCAATCTGAAATAAAAACGGCAATAAATGCCAAACACTTACATTACAAAAAAAATTGAGTTATGTCTATTATTTTAGCTCCTTCGATATTAGCGGCTGATTTTGCGAATCTCCAATCTGAAGTGCAGATGCTTAATCAAAGTGCCGCCGATTGGATACATATTGATATTATGGATGGTGTTTTTGTACCAAATATTTCGTTCGGATTGCCTGTTTGTGAGGCAATTCATCAACATTCGGATAAGCCGCTGGATGTGCATTTGATGATAGTTCAGCCCGAACGTTATTTGGCGGATTTCAAAAAAGCAGGAGCAGACATTTTGACAGTACATTATGAAGCCTGCCCGCATTTACATCGTACTATACAGGAAATCAAGGACTTAGGCTGTCAGTCTGGAGTTGCCTTGAATCCTCATACCCCTGTTTGGGTTTTGGAAGATGTGATTCAGGAAATAGATTTGGTGTGTTTGATGTCGGTAAATCCAGGGTTTGGTGGACAAAAATTTATTGAACATACTTATCTGAAAATCAAACAGTTACAAGAAATTTGTACCCGAAATCAAGCCCATCCCCTGATTGAAATTGATGGCGGTGTGGGCGAACAGAATATTTTGCAGTTATATGAGGCGGGTGCAAATGTTATGGTGGCGGGCAGCTCGGTATTTAGAGCCACAGACCCTATTAGCACGATGGCAAAATTCAAAACGATGTGCGCCTAAAATCAATAGAACTACCTGAGAATCAAGGTTTTGTTGAGGGTAATTTCTGAACAAAACCTTGCGATTTTAGTTTTCGACCACAATCTGATATTGTTTTCGTGTGCGTTCTTTCTTGCTATTTTGATACCATAAATAGCCCAAAATACTCAAAATGATATAAGGCATTACCATCAAATACAAAATGCCTTGATTGAGTCCTGCGCCCACTTGTCGCCCATCTGCCAGCATATTACTTTCTACCGAAGCCCGACACATAGCACATTGAGCCTCAACATCATACGGGAAAAAAATTGCGATTATCAACAAAATACCGAACCAAATAGATTTTTGATATGCCATGTCATAAATTTTATTTAAATTAAAAAATAAAATCAAAAAAATGCTATTTATTGATAAAAAGCACAACCTAATCAGGTGTTAATCATAGCTCATACTCCTTTGAACTTGTGTAAAACAAGAATGTTATCAAAACACGTAAATTCATATAAGATATATTTTAGATAACATTCTGACTTGCAGAGTAGATTAATCCTTTAATTTTAAATGCGCTGTTACGGCATCCAGCACCCCAAAAGCAGTTTCAGCCATTTTATTGCCTTTCGTATCCAACAAGGGATTTACTTCCGTAATTTCCAGACACACCAATTTTTTGGTATCAATCACGAGATGAATTATTTTAACGACTTCTTTGGGGTCAAATCCCTTAGAAACGGGCGTTCCTGTGCCTTTTGAAATCAAATCACAATCCAAACTATCGACATCAAACGAAACATACAACTTATCGCAGGAAGCTAATTGCTTGGTCGCTTCACGAAGGCAAGTTTCAAGTCCACGATAGCGCACTTCGTGTACCATATAGTTTCGGATATTTAGTTTTTCAATCAGGCTATTTTCGGGTGTTTCCGTATCTCGAACTCCAAAAAAAATCAAATCTTCAGGACGAATTTTTGCGCCTTGCATACCTATATTTTTCAGATTTTCCCATTCTTCTTGCGTTGATTTGGTGGGTTCATTAATCTGAAAATCAGTATTATTTTCGCCCAAAGCTGCCGCCAAAGGCATTCCATGCACATTCCCTGAGGGCGAAGTATAAGGCGAGTGCAAATCGGCGTGTGCATCAATCCAAATCACGCCCAATCGTTTATTAGGAGCGTGCGCTTTGATTCCGCTTATGGTGCCTAAGGCAGAGGAATGATCGCCAGACAGAATAATGGGAAATTGTCCTTCGTTCAGAGTCGCTTGAATGGCATCCGAAACCCGTTGGCATTGCTCCCGAACGTGCGTAATTCGTTTAGCAAATGTAGTTTTTACCTTATCATAAACGGTTTCGTTGTCGGTTTTGAGGTCAAGAAATGGAAATCGGGTAAAATAATTATTATTGGTATTAATTGCTGCAATTTCAATCGCATCAATTCCCAAATCTGAACCCCGCGTGCCTGCGCCAATATCCGAACGATTTTTAATAATTTTAATGTTCATATTGTTGATGTAATTTTACAAGGTGTTTTATTCATGTTTCAAAGATACAATACTCTGCAAAATTTCAATTCATTTCTCCAAAATTTTAGCTATCTTACTGGTTTTTAAGAACTTAGAACCAAACTTATCAGGGAATTAGTGCCTTTCGTTTTTTTTTCCTATTTTTGAATCAAGAACCATTCTCACTGACCAAAAAATCCGTGCAAACACCTGATAAGGCACTTTTTGAACGAATCCAACAAAATGACCAAAAAGCCTATGAACAGGTTTTTAGGACATATTATAAGATGCTTTGCAATTATGCCATGCGGTATGTTTCCGAATCAGAGGTTGCCGAAGAAATTGTGCAAGAATTATTTTGTATCATCTGGGAAAAACGACAACAAATTGAACTTCAATCCTCGCTAAAATCCTATTTATTCGGAGCAACATACAATAATTGCCTACGTTATCTCAAGCATCAAAAAGTAAAATACGCCCACCAAAAAGAAACCATAGCAGGATGGCAAGGCACAGAGCCAATACAGCAGCAGGATTTTCTCGAATTTGAGCTACAACAAAAAATAGCGGACGGACTTCATCGCTTGCCAGAACAGTGCCGAAAAATATTCCAACTTAGTCGTTTTGAGGGACTTAAATACAAAGAAATTGCCGAAAAAGCAGGTATTTCCGTCAAAACTGTCGAGGCACAAATGAGCAAGGCACTTCGCATTTTACGAGAGGAATTGCAGGATTATTTGCCCAGTTTTTTGTTGATTTTGATGAATATTTAGAAATAAATAAATGAACTATATCATTATTCTAATTTCTTTGATTTATACTATTTTTATCCTGAAATTAATTCATGCTTTTAGACAAATCAAACTGTATAAATCTCCTTTAAATATAATGCCTCAATTCAAAATTTGTGTCATTATTCCTATCCGAAATGAAGCCCAAAATATTTTATTTTTATTGCAAGACTTTGAAAATCAGACTTTTGATAAAAATTATTTTGAAATAATTATCGTAGATGATTTTTCGACAGACCAAACGTGGCATCTCAT
Organism: uncultured Cytophagales bacterium; assembly: GCA_964577275.1. Lineage (GTDB taxonomy): Bacteria > Bacteroidota > Bacteroidia > Cytophagales > Thermoflexibacteraceae > UBA2561. Next base: position 12,371 of record CAZNYR010000062.1, read on the forward strand.
ACATGAATACCAAAAGACCTCAAAATTAATTTTAAAAGTTATAAAGTTAAATAAAAAAAATACAATATCTCCCAAAAAAACAGCTATTACGCAAGCGGTTCATTTGACGAATGCCGAACTTATCATGACGACAGATGGCGATTGTAGAGTAGGAAAGGACTACTTGCGAACAATGCACGATTTTTATTGGCAATCCGATTGCCCTAAGTTCATCAGTGCGCCAGTTTGTTTTTTTGAACCTAAAAATTTTCTTGAAAAAATACTATTTATTGAGTTTTCAAGTTTAATCTTGATGGGTGCCGCGCTCATAGCCTTGAACAAGCCCAGTATGTGCAATGGCGCAAATTTGGCATTTCAGAAAGCTGCCTTTTTGGAAGTAAATGGCTATGAAGGTTTTGAGCATATTCCTTCGGGTGATGATGAATTTTTGCTCAAAAAAATCGCTCAAAAATATCCGCATCAAATTCGGTTTCTGAAAAGCCGACAAGCATTAGTTCGGACACAACCCCCTGAAAATCTGATAGATTTGTATTTTCAACGAAAACGCTGGGCAAGCAAATGGAAATTGCATCAAGGCTGGGAGGTGCGTATTTTGGCAGTATTTATTTTTGGTTTTCATGTGCTGAATATTGGGCTTGGTGTGGGTTTGATAATGCAAAAAATTCAATATTGGGAAATCATTTTAGGACATTTTTTTCTGAAATTTTTGGTAGAATTTTGGTTTTTAAATTTGATTTTAAATTTATTTTCATCCAAAAAGTATATTTTGTATATTATTTTATTACAATTTTTATATTCTCTGTATGCCGTATTTTTTGGGATAGTGGCAAACTGGGGCGGTTACGAATGGAAAGGACGCAAATTTAAAACGTCCAATCTAATTTAAAGAGCTGATTATCAATGATTTGTAAAGGTTATTTTTTAGGTTTTCCGTATCCAATCCGAATGCCTGCCGTTACAGAAAACCGAATTTCTTGGTCATTGGTCAATTTAAAATAAATGGGCTGAACCGAATCCTGAAAGCTATCATTCACGCCGAGCGGCGACTGCCCGATGACCCACTCATAGCCGATGCCCGCAAAATAATCCAGAAAAATGCCTTTGATAGGCGTTTGGATTTGTTTGCCGTATTTGAGATGAGCGCACAAATTATAATTTCTGACCGTAAAAATCATGCGTTCAAAATAATTGCAATCCCAAGAAATGCAGTTTCGTCCGATGAGTTCGTCCATTTCAAATTGTACCAAGCGATATGTTACATCAAAAGCGACATATTTATTCCTAAAAACTTGCTTTTTGGGCTGAAAGGTACGCCAAAAATATCGCCGAATTTCGCTAATTCCTTTGAGGTGAAGCAAGCGATTGTAATAATCTAAATCCCCATATCCAATGCCAATATCTTGTGCAAAAGTAGTTTTATGAGCTAATGGTTTTTCAAAACCGAGCATAAAATGTTGTGGAGATTCAAAAAATGAAATAGGATTAACTTTATAGATGAGTTGCGGAAAATGAAGCGAGTCTTTTTCGGTTTGATGTTGCGAAAATGCGTGATTAAAACCGAAAATAAATGCCAAACTTGCCAAAAATAGATGTTTCATGGGATGATTTCGTATGGATTTTATGATGTCAGCACGTATAAAATTGGGTTATCGTTGCAATTTTAAGATAAAAATATCGAAATAAAATGCGAGTTGTTTTGAGATTTTTGGAATTAAAATCCTGAAAATGACCTACTTGATATCTAAAAACTGATGCACTAATTTTTGTAATTTTTCGCTTTCAAAAGCCCAAATAGATTCGGGGACAGGCTTAGGGAAAAAGACCGTATTTTGAAGTTGATGCAGTATTTTATCAGGCATAACATTCTGAAAATCAATAGATAAGCCCGCTTGATAAGGCAATACTAAATTTTCCCATAATGGATTTTTTGGAATGAGCATAGGGGTTTGGTAGGCTAAAAATTCATAAATTTTGGTAGGAATGCAATCTTTCGTGCTGATGTTGAATGGATAGGTCAAAAGTCCAAAATCGGCTTCTTGGATGGCATCCAAAATGTGTGGATGAGGGACGGGTTGCGTATCTATTTTTAAAGTTATAAAATGCTGATTTTCAGTAGTTTGTATGATTCTTTGAAAATAATTTTTATCCGAGCAATGCCCAATAATTGTCAGTTTTACGTTGGGATTACATACGTGTAGTTTTTGGATAAATTGAATCGCCTCCAGTGTTCCATACACTTTGGATACCGTCCCTGTATAAACAAAATTTAGCGTTTTGATTTTCTTTTTCCGAAAATTTGGCTTATATTGAGAGGCGGAAAACTTGTTTTCAATGATATAATTTTTGTGCTTACAGAAGAATAATTCTTTGATGTAATTTTTTTCGGCTAAAATATAAAAATTAACAAAAAAATAACTAAAAATTTCAAGGATTCGGACTTGAATTGCTAATAAATTGCGCCATCCCCAGCGATAATTTCTTTGATACCATAAGTTTTTGAAATAATTTTCCCGAATATCATAAATGATAGGTTTTCGAGAGTTTATTTTGTAAAGGCAGGCATATAGTAATAATTCTGGAGAATTGATAATCAGTAAGTTAGGTTTTATTTCGAGTAATTTTTGCCAAAAAAAATATCCGAATAGCACACGATTTTTGCTTAATCGTTCTAATTTATTGGGAGCATGGAAATGTATATTTTTGGGTTTGGAAGGCAATTTTTGTGTGGGCGCACCGATGATATGTATCTGATAATCGGCATGAAGACTATTGGCGAATTTTTCAAACATTCGAGGGTCAGAAACGGGTTTGAGGACGGATGCAATCAAAATAACAGGTTGATTGTTAGGCATTTATCTAAAAAATTAAATTTATGTATGAAAAATAATTACGAACTTATGTTTACGATTTAGTATAATTAAAATTAAAAAACAAACACGACTAAAACCATGAAAAATGAAAAATTTGATGTGAATTTGATTGCTTCGTTGAGTGTAATTCTGACTGCAATCTTTACGTTAGGGGTCGCTTGCATGAGCCTCATATTTTATTATACTTTTACGGGTTGTGGTATGTATGATTCTGATTATGAGGGAGTTTCATGCAAAAATTATGGCAACTTGATACACGAAAATATGCCCATGTTGGAAACTGGTTATGTGATGCTGAAAACTTTTCGCACCGCTCCCAGTGAAATTTATCAAGATACGCGTATTCACCAATCGGTTATTTTATCGAAAGATATTGAGTATCAATTTCAGATTAATTTCCTGAAAACCAAGGGAAATCACATTGTTTTTGAGATGCACGCCCCACAAGAATCACAATTAGTGAAGACAGTTTATTTAGATACGAAATGCACAAAAATTAACGTTCGAGTACCAATGACGGGTTTGTATGTTTTGAAGCTCTATGATAAAAATTCGGAACATTTATCAGGTGTATTGACGATTGTCGGAAAAAGTCGTTAAGTGATTTATTTAGTAAACTGACCACAAATTGAGCTGGAATATTGAATGATTCCATAACATCAAGAAGTAATTTTGGTGTTGTTCTCGATGTTATGGAAATAAGTTCTAATAAATTGATTATCAAGATATTACCTCAAAAATTAGTCTTTTAAATCGAAACCAATATCGGTTCTGAAATATTTGTCTTCAAAATGAAGTGCGTTTGCGCCCTCAAACGATAATTTTAAAGCCTGTTCCATGTTTTCGCCCAACGCACTGACGGCAATTACTCTTCCGCCCGAAGTTAGAATTTGATGATTGGCGATGGTTGTGCCTGCATGAAAGGGAATAATTTGGCTATTTAAATCCTGAAAACCAGTAACTTGCTTGCCTTTTTGATAATTTTCGGGGTATCCGCCCGAAACCAGCATGACGGTTGTGGCGGTGCGTTCGTCAATTTCGAGTGTGGCTTCGTCAAGTCGTTTTTGAGCAGTCAAATCCAGTAGTTCGACCAAATCCGATTTGATGCGTGGAATTACGACTTCGGTTTCGGGGTCGCCCATTCGGACATTATATTCGATGACATACGGATTTCCTTGGACATTCATCAGCCCAATAAAAATGAATCCGACAAATTCAATTTTATCGGCTTGGAGTTGTGCCAAAGTGGGTTTAACAATTTGATTTTCAACTTTTTGCAAAAAATCTTCTTGTGCAAATGGTACAGGGGAAACGGCACCCATTCCGCCCGTATTAAGTCCCGTATCGCCTTCGCCGATGCGTTTATAATCTTTGGCTTCGGGCAGGATTTTGTAATTTTTTCCGTCGGTCAGGACAAAAACGGAAAGTTCGATGCCCGATAAATATTGCTCGATAACCACTTTAGAGCTGGCATTTCCGAATTTGGCATGGGCTAACATTTCTTGTAAAGTGTCTTTTGCTTTTTGGTGTGTTTCGGCAATGATTACGCCTTTTCCTGCGGCTAATCCATCGGCTTTCAGAACGACTGGAAGTGTGTGATTATCAACATATTGTAAGCCTTCGGTTAAACTATTTTTGGTAAATGTACGGGATGTGGCGGTCGGGATTCCCGCCTTGTGCATGAAGGCTTTGGCAAAATCTTTGCTGCCTTCGAGCATGGCACCTGCTTTTTTAGGTGCGATAAGTTTTACGGATGTAAGGTCTTGATTTTCAGCAAAATAATCAGCAATTCCTTCGACCAAAGGCACTTCGGGACCGACGATAACCAATTCAATTTGATTCTGGAGTACAAAGTCGCCCAATTTTTTGAAATCTAAAACATGAATATCCACATTTTCAGCAAGTTGAGCTGTTCCTGCATTGCCTGGGGCAACAAATATTTTTTCTGTGCGTGGACTTTGCGCCAGTTTCCAAGTGAGGGCGTGTTCTCGTCCGCCTGAACCAACAACTAATATTTTCATTTTCAAGGAGCTATGATTATATTTATAAAGTGTATCAAAGGTAAAAATTTCTTTAAAAATTGTAGGAAAGTATTTGGAGATTCAATTTAGGATTCAATGGGAATAACGGGCGTAAGGGCATTGATTCGATATATTATTTTTTTGGATTGTTCCTCGCAACGGTAATATTTGCGTAATTTTTTGCCTTTTCGGAATAATCTTCCGTCCTCTAATCGGAATAAACTATCAAGAGGGAGGTCATCCAATTCGGTATAAAAGTTGGCAGATTTATCATATTTTCGGAGCATTCGATACAAATTTTCGTCCCGACATGAGGCGGCATCAGGATTTTGTAAATAGTGTTTTATGGCGATGGTTAAATCTTTCGGAAAGCATTGATTCTGAAGGAAATAATGGGCTAATTCTCGGAAAGTTTCTGCCCATTCTTCGCCGTGTGGACGCACGGTATTTTTGTGTTTTTTCCAGACGTATAGGTGTGCAAATTCGTGAATGAGCGTGAGCAAAAAAGCATAATGATTCAGGTCGCCATTGACTGTAATTTGATGTCCTTTTGTGCCATGCGGCGAGCGATAATTACCCAAAATTGTTTTTCGTTTGGGCGTAATTTTAATGAAAACAGATTCAGCTCTTATCCATTTAAGTATCTGTTTTACAGCATTTTGTGGGATATAATTGGTAAGGATTTCCGTAAGTTGAGCATCAGTCATGGCAGTCAAAGGATTCTGTATTTTTCGGATATATTTCCGAAAAATACAAAAAATTCTAAAAACTGACAAACTTATGACAAAAGTTTAGCCCTCCAAGCATGGTCAAGTTTTGAACACTTTTCGGGTCTTAAATAATTGATAATCAATATATTACAATCAAATCAAAAGTTAATAACCTGATTCATAATTGCTATAAATTTTTTCGCCTGCGATGTAGGTATTCAGAATCATGGACAGGCGCAATAATCGTCTGTCAGTATCCATCAGGTCGGTATCCAAAATGACAAAATCAGCGTCTTTTCCTACTTCAATGCTTCCTCGCTTTTTTTCTTCAAAATTAGCATAAGCCGACCAGATAGTGAGGGCTTTTAGAGCGTTTTGTTTTTCGATAATCTGTTCGGGTATGAACCCATTTTCGGGTTCGTGCATCGAATTTTGTCGAGAAATTGCGGCATGAAACGCAAAAATTGGCGAGGCTTCTTCGGCAGGGAAATCGCTGCCGAAGGCAATGATATTATTTTGTTGCATCAATGTCTTGTAAGGAAAGGTTTTTTGCAACCGATTTTCGCCTAATCGAGTGGGCAACCATGCCATATCTTGGGTGCAGTGCAGGGGCTGCACCGAAGGAATAATTTTATACGTTTTGAACTTGCTTATATCCACAGAATCAATGACTTTGAGGTGTTCTAATCGCCAACGGCGGTCGTTATTTTGGGCTAAGATTTCGCCATACAAATCCGACACCATGCGGGTTGCCGAATCACCCACACAATCGGTATTGACTTGGAATTGAGCATCATAAAATTGTTTCAACAAATTTCGCAAGGAATCAGGCGTAACTTTCTGTAAACCATGACTTTCTGGCTTATCAGCGTATGGTTTGAGCAAGAGTGCGCCGTGTGCGCCCAATGCGCCATCCGCCGAAATGCTAAAGGCTCGGACATGAAGACGGTCAGTTTTGTAAATGCCATTTTTAAGGAAATACGTGATATTTTCTGGCGTAGGCTTGAGCATTCCATAAATGCGTAATTTGAGTTCGCCTCGTTGGTGCATCGAATCAAGCAAACTAATTTGGTCTTTGGTAAGTCCTGCATCGCTAACGGTCGTGATGCCCTGTGCGATGCAAATTTCTTGTGCTTTCAGAATCATATCCCGAAATTCGTCTAACGAAGGTTTTGGAATGAATGTCTTGACGTGCGCCACAGCTTTATCGCTTAGGATGCCTGTCAATTTTTTATTTTTAAGCGCAATAAATCCGCCTTCAATTTTGGTATCTGGCGTAATTCCCGCAATTTGTAGGGCTTTGGAATTGGCTAAAGCGGCGTGTCCGTCCATTCTATCCAACAAAACGGGAATGTCAGGATACATCGAATCGAGTTCAAATTTGGTGGGCATGGTTTTGTTTTTCCATTCCTCTTCGTTCCATCCTCTTCCCAGAATCCAAGTTTTGTTTTTGTGGATTCTACGGTATTTTTTGAGTCGAATCAGCACATCATAGAATGACGTAGAGCCAATGAGGTCGGCTTCGTGGGTTAATTGCCCTAATTCAAATAAATGCCCGTGGGAATCATAAAATCCCGGATAAATCGAGCGTTGTTTGGCATCAATCGTATTGACGGGGTCGGCGGTAAAACATTTTTTGAGTACCTCTTCATCCGAACCTACGGCAATGAATTTGCCATCTTTGATGGCAAAAGCCTCCACTTTCGAGAATACCGAATCAACGGTATAGATGTGTGCATCATGGACAATTAAGTCCACTTCGATGGGGGCATTGCATCCTTGTAAGAGTGTGAATGCCAAAGAGATAAAGTACAAAATATATCTTTTCATATGATTTGGAAGCCGTCCTGAATTAGTGTTTGTTTTATGATAAAAACGCCCAACGCAACCGATTTTCAGCCCCTAAAATAGGGACAAATCTTGAATCAGACCTAATTTCTTGAATTTTTTAAAGTACGCCGCCATTTTGTAGTTTCAGGACTTGGTGTTTAATTTGATTATTTTCTCACTTCATTACTAACTGAAATTGTGCCAAAGCCTCTAAGTTAGAAGTATTTTTTTCGTAACCTGTAATTTCATGGCAATAAAATAGATGCTTCATACGTTTTTAACGGGCTGAAAGACAAACTTTTCAACCAGAATTACGTACAAATAAATAAATAAAACTATTGTTATCCAGTAACGTATTTTTATCCTCAATTTTAAATGAGTTCGCCACGTTTTTTATATAGTTCATCCTTTTTTTAAGTAAAATATACAATCATGGAACAAGACATCAATTGGATTCAAGTCTTTGAAGATGTTTCTTATTATGTGGAGCATGCGGCTCGCACGGGGTCAGTTGTCGGGCTTAATGTCGTGATAACCAGTGCTATTATTGGTATTATTTTGTTAATTGTTGTTAAAAATACCAAAATACCCGGCTTGATGGCATTAATTACAGCGGCGGTTTTTGGTACTTTTTTTCTGATTGATGTGGGAAAACTCAAAAGTCAAGACCCATACGTATTGGTTGGAACATTATCCGAAAAACATCGCATTTCGCACCAAGCCGAACACACCAACGATATGCCCAAAGTATCGTATCATGTGATGCTGGATGTCGAAGAAGCGTTCAGCCTGACCGAAGCAGGAAAGGGCAAAAAAATCCCTAATCTCAAAGGTTCACAAGATTTATTAACTACCCGAAAAATGTACACTGACCTGCACGAAAAAGGTAAAGTTGTCTTGATTTGTATGCCTCATAATAATCGTGTCTATGGTTTCGTTACGGGAGATGGTAAAACGATTATTGAATAAATTGACGAACACGATTGACGAACACGATTGACGGAATTTTCGTCCGCTCATTTGGAAACTGGTACAGAAGTAAAACCCACGTAAAAAACCCACGATTTTAATCGTGGGTTTTTTACGTGGGTTTCTTAGTCGTGGGTATTTATTGGTAACCGAATTGTAAATATATTCCACAATAATTACATTTGCCGAAATTAAACACATAATTACGTTAGAAATGGGAAGAGCATTTGAATTTCGGAAAGCAAGAAAAATGAAACGGTGGTCAGCGATGGCAAAAACGTTTACTCGAATCGGCAGAGATATTGTGATTGCGGTTAAAGAAGGCGGTGATAATCCTGAAACAAACGCACGCTTACGGGCTGTAATTCAGAATGCTAAGGCTGCCAATATGCCCAAAGAAAATGTCGAGCGCGCCATCAAAAAAGCATCAGACAAAGATACGGTCAATTACAAAGAAGTTTTATTTGAAGGGTATGCTCCCCACGGTATCGCCATATTGGTCGAAACCGCCACCAATAACAATAACCGTACCGTAGCTCATGTCCGTGCTGTAATGGTAATTTAAGTACTTCGGGGTCGGTCGTTTTTATGTTTGACCATATTTGTAATTTCAGAATTAAGGAGGATAGCCTGACGATGGAATTGGAAGATTTTGAACTCGAAATGATTGAGTTTGAGGTCGAAGAAGTTTTTAATGATGAAGATGGCATCATGATTTATGCTCCTTTTGAGCAATACGGAAGTATTCAGAAATATTTAGAAGAAAATCATATCGAAATTCTTTCCTCTGATTTTGAGTACATTCCGACCACCACGACACTTCTGGAGCCAGAGCAACAAGCCGAAGTCGAAAAACTTTTAGACCGATTGGAAGAGGACGATGACGTACAAAATGTGTACCATTCGATGGAAACGTAATGAACAACATAAACTTTTGCCGAGTCTTTAAAAACTCGGCAAAAGTTTATAATTTTTGGCTATGAGAATTTTATGAATTTATACCTTCAGAATCACAACTTCCACCCGCCGATTTTTACTTTTATTCTCCTCCGAATCGTTCGGGGCAATGGGCTTATCGGGACCGTGCGCCTTAATCCGAACCCGACTTTCTGCGATTCCCTTGTCTTTCAGATAGTTACGTACTGCCAAGACGCGTTCTTTGGAAAGTGTCCAGTTCAAATATCGAGAGCCAGCATTGTCGGTGTGTCCTTCTAACAGAATTTCCATTTTGGGATGTTTTTTCAGTACGTCCAGCAGGTTTTCGAGTTGAGGATACGCCGTCTTGAGGAAAATAGCTTTGCCACGCTCAAACTGAATGGTTTTTAGGTTGAATTTTTTGCCGACCACCAAATCCTCTTCCTTGATGGTCGTATCTTCCTGTGGTTCGTCTTTGATTTCGGGTTCTTTGACAACGACAACAGGCTCATTAACAACAACTTGCTCTTCGGGTTGGTCTTCAGGCTCTTCTTTGGGTTTTTCCCAAAACGTTTCATTCTTTTCTTTCCAAAGTTTGATAGTTCTATCCGAACTGGCGGTGGCAATAATCATTTTTGTCGGATTAAATCGGCTGGTTCGCACAATCGCCGAATGCCCGATGAGTTGGTCAACTTCCTGTCCTTTATTCCAGTCCCAGACTCGTGCCTGATTGCCGTAAGCTCCCGTAACTAAATATTTTTTGTCCGGGCTAAAGGTCGCACAACTGTAATTATTCGGCGTGGTAACGCGCAACACGTTGATACGTTCATTGGTCTGATAATTCCACGTAACGACATCGCCCGTGTAGCACCATGCCGTAATTTGGTTGGAATTTGGACCCGCCACCACATCATTTACGTCAGCTAATCGACTGTAAACGAATCGCTTTTTGAGTTGTCCCGTTTTCATATCAAATCCCAAGACCGATTTATTATAACTGACCAAAATATCTTTGCCGTCAGGCGAAATACATCCGCCCGTAATCATCGCTACATATCGCCCATGAATACCCAGAAATGCCACAGTATCAGGACGTTGTCGTGGATTCGATACATTCCCTTTCATAATATACGAACTCTCGCCCGCAAACCAAATCGACTGATTATCGGGCGCAAAAGCCACAAAAGAAACGCCTTTTCGTTCGACAATTCGCCCATCGGGTTGTTGAAGACGATACGGCTGACAGGCATAACTCCCTATTAATGAACCTGTTGCCACGTTCCAAACTTTTGCGGTGCCATCCTGCGAGGCGGTCGCTACTTTTTTGCCATCCGAACTAAAAGATACTTCGATAATGCCGCCTGTGTGTCCTTTTAGTGTTTTTATTTTTGTCCCTGTGGCGACATCCCACAAAATTGCCGTGTTATCATACCCGCAACTGGCTAAAATTTTGCCGTCAGGACTAAATCGGATGTTATGAATGCCTGCGCTGTGTCCATTTAACGTTTGATAATTTTCAAAATCTTGGGCGTAAGATACCATGTTCAAAAACATCAATATTACACCTAAAACTAATTTTTTCATTTGGATTCCTGTTTTTTTTTGATAAAAAAGTACATTTTTAGCATCACCTAACCCTGAAACGCTCAAATAGGACAAAATATTCAATATTTCATGGAGCAGATGCCAAAAACGCCTCAAAAGTACAGTTTTATCCGATTTTTAACACTTGATTACGAAATACTCCGTACTACTTATTACGTTATTTTGTATTAAAACCGAAGGACAACCCAAACCGCACGCCATCCCGATTCGGAATCACATACGCATTGAATGGAATATTCAAACGCCCTGATTTAAAGGACTTTCCGAGCGCAAAAACGAACGCAGGATATACCTCATAATTCCCTCGACTATCCAAACGTGATTCGATTCGATGCACGGCAGGATTGAAATTTAAAGAATCTGATTGTAAATACCATGTATTGTTTTCGTCATAAAATCCTTGAGCTATTCGTGCCATGCTGACGGTCGGTCCAAAGGCAAATTCCCAACCTGATTTATTGCTCCGAAAGCCATTCAAAATCGTAAAACTTGGAATAAATAAACCTTGTTCTACGCCCGTTACCATCGGGATAAACTCGAATAAAGCCTGAAAACTTCCGTCATTAATGTACTGTTTTTCAAACTGATAGCCAAACTGAAACATCGCAGGAAAATTAGAATCATAGCCGCCTTCGTATTCTTTTTGCTGTAAAATTTCCCATGTCTGTCCCGTAAAAACTGTAAAACCCATACGAGGTCCACTTAGTCGCAAAATATCTACATTTGGATTATTGACCGAATTGGCATAATCATATTTTTTGGTCAATTTGGTCAAAAGTTCAGGGTCGTTTTTTTGTCCAAAAAATTCCCGAAGACTGACCTGTAACATCAAACCCACTTGCGAAGGAATGGACACAAATTCACGCACCAACGTTTTTTCGACCGTCTGGT
>CAZNYR010000063.1:0-2669 GCA_964577275.1 uncultured Cytophagales bacterium
TTTTTCAAACTGATTCTCAAGAAAATAGCCAAACAAAACCCCTTCTTGGCGTGGGAAATCTGAAGTCTATTTTTCCTGTGCAGGATGTTTTCCAACGTTTTTCAAAATATCTCGCAAATTTTGTAATTCTTCCCGATTCATTTTTAATCTTTCTACGGTCGCACGTCCCGAAGCTGTTTCTCCCAAAATTTTTAATAAATCTTTGCTCCAAGCAAAATTATCATCCCATTTTTGTAAACGAGGATGAAATAAATTCACTAATTCTTGTGTTTTTGGGTCGATAGCAGAAGTTTTGTCATATTTTCGATTGTTGCAACCTTGACATGAAAAGGCTAAATTATCTTTGGTGGTTTTTCCTCCTTTTACTTCGGGTGTGATGTGTTCTATCGCAAAGGAATGTGAAGAAATATTTGCTGGACTTTTGCAGTATTCGCACATACCTTTTGCCCGTTTTTTGACCCATTCTTTGAGTTCTCTAAGCGACATACGTGCTGGATTTTATATTTAATTCTTGCAAAACTTCATCCAAAGATTTGTTTTTTAATTGGGCATATTGAATCAAATATCGAAGTTGTTGAGTTCGATATTTTTCAAACTCATCGGATAAGTTGATAAGTCTTTCATGTTCGGTTTCGGTCAAATTTCCAGCTTGGCGTTTTTGCAATAAAGTAGCGTATTCTTCCTGAATTTCAGACGAAACAGACTCATTTATTTTTTGTAATAATTCGATTTCTTGTCGTAACTGGTTTAGTTGTGCGGTATCCAATTGAGGCAAAACCTGAGAAATCTCCTGAAAATGTGTCGATGCAAGCATTTGATAATCAATTTTATACAAAAATACCATTTTTCGGGCTGATTCTCAAGAAAATAGCCAAACAAAAACCCCTCAGTGGGAAATGCCATGAGGGGTTGGGTTTATAGTTTAGCGTTGATTTTTTGATTGACTTTGACTCGTTGTGTTTCAGCCTCACCAATCTTTTTTGTGACATCATTCCAGCTTACATCTTTAGGAGCAGGTTCTTCTGCATCCTTACTACAAGCCATTGCCGTGCAAGCAAAAAAAGCCACGAAAAATAATTTTAATACGTTTTTCATAAGATTTTTGAGTTTTTGAATTGAAAAATTAACCTATTGAAATATCGTCAATTTGGTCTTCGATGTCGTCTAAATCTTCCAAAACGTTTTCTAAATCAAATTCGGCTACATCGAAATCCAAATCTATATCATTATACTGTGGAAATGTTGCTTGAGACCGAGCAAAATCAGCAGAATATCTGTAAGTACTTGCTGTGACTTCTAGTTTTGTAAACAACAAATCAAGGTCATCGTAATAATCGGTATATTTACCGACATAATTATTCAAAAATGAAATTAGCGCATTAGTTTGAACAATATATCGTTCTAAAGTACCAATTTCTTTTTCCAGCCCTTGAATTTTTGCTTTATTTTTTACTCGATCATTATCCGTAGTAGAAGATTTCAAATTGGTAGCTTCTAAATCACCAATTTCCTTGTTTTTATCGTCAATTTCATCTTCGATTCGTACTCTGATTCTGACAGCATCGTCAATAAGTGAACGCAACTCATCACGTTTACTATCCATTTGGCTTAACGCTTCCTTGCCAATGTTAGCAACCTGCTCATAAGAATCTGCCATGCTCTCAAGTCCATCTGCCATATCTGGCAAAACACTAGCGACATTCGGTGCAGAATCGACTTTTTCTTCAAGTGCTTGAAAGTCAGACAAATTTTTATTAATAATTGTCCATGCTTCATTTGCGTCAATTCCTTTTAAACCTGAATCAACTATTGTATTAAATCGATTTTTAATCGACTCAAAATCAGACGCATAATCTGCTTCAATAGAAGAACTGCTGATTACCAAAATAGCGCAAAGCATAATTTTGGCAAAATAAAATTCGAGTTTTCCCATAATTTGGTTGGGGTTTGATTTTTAAATAAAAAAAGTTTTAGAGTGTTATTCCGATGCCAAAAACAGGCATTAAATTTTTGCTAACCTCGCTTTCTGTAACTCGTCCTGTGGAGCTATCCACACCGAATACGTAAGACACACCGCCCAGCAACACCAATCGGCTGTAAATGAGCTGAATACCCACCTCTGTTCCGATTCCTCGGATACTAATATTTCGATTTGTTACCCAGAACTCATCATCAGTCGTCCTATCTACATATTTTCGTCTTTCCGAACCTTCTTCATAGCCGACTGCACCATAACCGCCTACTAAAAATTTATTACCAGATTTAGCACCAGAAACGGTAAACATGACATTATATCCCAATTTGACCGAGTAACGAGAATAAAAATCTGAATCGCCATCAAGTCGTAAATTTGAGTTTTCTGGATTGAGTTTAAAATCAACTAACTCGTATTGCAAAGCACCTGGATTCGTAGGCAAAATATCCGAAGTCCGTAAGCTGATAAAAAAGCCTTGTGGTTGTCCGAATCTTAAACCAAGTGGACTCCATTGCCCTCCATCGTAAGCTAAATATAACAACCTTTTTTTGAGGTCCTCATTATCATTTTCCTCATTATCATTTTGAGCTTGTACGCTCAATGTTGCGAAAAAACAAATCAGCAACGCACATAGTATTTTGTTCATTATCAATAAAATTTGACCAAAAAAATTTCATAAACTCAAAGTAACCGT
>CAZNYR010000063.1:2679-10211 GCA_964577275.1 uncultured Cytophagales bacterium
TTTATATTTAGGGAGTTCAAACCAATTTTTGTCAATCCTTATTCTTTTATCGAATATGAAAATGCGTATCGGAAATCGTCTTCTGAAAGCCCGCGAAGACCGCAAACTAAATCAAGTGGAAATGGCAGAATTATTGGGCGTTTCACAGCCTGTCTATTCCCGTCTGGAAAGAAATGAAGGCGTAGTAAATTTGGAGCAAGTCGTGAGTTTTTCCAAAACATTAGAGATTCCCGTACAAGAATTTTTTCCCGAAACCCTAAATATCAGCAGTAATAATACCCTAAATCAAAATGGATATATTGGTTTGGTCGTGGGAAATATTTATAACTATTCGGATAAAGAATTATCACAAGCCCTACTTAATAAAGATGCAGAAATCCAAGCCCTCAAAGTAAAGCTCGCTTCGGCAGAACGAGAACTCGAAAACCTGAAGAAAATCAATGCGTTATTGGAGGGAAAGTGAAAATGCGGACAAGATGATAACCTTAGTCGTCTCAAAATCAATCAATTATAAAAAAATATTCGTGGGAGTTGTGGGATTTTCTTTTCTAATGTTGCTTTTATTTATCTTACAAATTTCGGATAATCGTCTGCCAGGAATAGATATTGATTGGGAAAATCCGCCGTGTTCTCCAGAGGATTTGAGTCAAGATTGGCAAGAAGTTACGCCTCAACTCATGCGACAAAACAGCCAACGCCGTGAATTTTTACATCACCTGACAGGCTTAAAAATTGCGTTCGATAAAGGGATAGCAGGCAAACCCAAATTTGGAGGGAAAAATCATTGGCATATTTACAACCCGAATAGCACCAGCGTTCGAGATTATTATTTGGATAAAAATGGAAATCCCCTTCATAAAAATAATCCTAACTCCCATTTTGAAGGAAATTGCAAATGAAAAATACGATAGAATTACTTGATTATTTGGATGATACCGGATTACGACAATTTCAGTTTGATTTTGAAAAACGAGAAATTACGTTTGAATTTTTATTTTGGGATGATATCCAAAACCAAGAAATTTCGATAAATTTTATCTTGTCAGGAATTTCTAAATTTGAAACTGAAACGCACTTGGCGATTCCTTTTCAGGTAGTAGGTTGCCTACAAGCCAATTGTATTTTTATCGCTAAAAATCAATATGAAGTTACTTTTTTATTTGATTTGCTCGCCCAATCTGCTGGCTGGAAAATGGTCGTTGGTTTTGAAAAATTAGAAATCGAAAACCTGAAGAAAATCAATGCGTTATTGGAGCAAAAGTAACATGGCACGAGATAACTTACATGAATCGGTCAAAAAAGCCTTGCAGAAAGATGGCTGGGTCATTACAGATGACCCATTACGTCTGAGAAACAAAGACTTGAATATAGATTATGAAGTTGATTTGGGGGCAGAGAAGCTATTTGGAGCAGAAAAAGGAACTCAAAAAATCGCCATAGAAGTCAAAAGTTTCTTGAAGACTTCTTTTGTACATGAGTTTCATGGGATTTTTGGACAGTATCTGATTTACCAAGAAGGTTTATTGCGTTCAGCTCCCGAAAGAATCCTATTTTTAGCGGTGCCTTCTTTCGCTTCGGAACGTCTGAAATCACATCCGTTTTTGCAACAACTCATTAAGCAGTACCGTCTTAAAATGGTAGTTTTTGATAATCATACAGATACAATTCTCGAATGGAAAACGTAGAAAAATACAGTCAATTGGTTCAGCAATTACTACAAAGTTGGGTGATTCCAGCAGCAGACGACCACTTTATAAGTGATACCGTGCATCGACATTTTCAAATTTTACGAACGAATTACGATTTTCAAGAGCCTTATTTTTTTCGGGTTCGAATACACGTCTTTATCCGAGAAGATGGCAAAATTTGTATTTTGGAAAATAATACGGATATCGAAATCGGGGATTATTTATTAGAAAATGGCGTTCCAAAATCTGATATTTTACCCGCCTTTATTCCGCAAGATATGCGACAACTGGCAGGTTATGCCCTGTAAATTTTGGCTAACATGACGAACTTTGACAAAAGTTTAAAAATTCTAATTCAAAATTTTTTGTCTGAAACCATGTCTGTTAATGGTCAAAATGAATTTCTGAAAGAAAAAATCACTTTTTTGGAACGAGAAATCGAAAACTTACATAAAATCAATGCGTTGATTAGAGGAAAGCGAAATTCGGAAAAAACGTCCTGCCGTCATTGTGCGTAACAATTCAGCCAATAAAGCAGGAAAATTATCGGATTCGGATACGGAAAAAGTCGATAAAGCAATTCGTAAACAGTTGGGTTCAGATTAAAAATCAAGTTTTTACAAAAACTCAATTTCTTTAAAGTTGTAATATTGAATTTTGTGTTGTCGAGAAACCGCCAAGCGTCCCGCCGCATCAATGCCGATGATTTCGCCCCGAAAAATACCTGTTTTGTCCCGATACCAATGTGTTTCTTGATAGCGATACATTTTTTGTAAATACATGGTTTTCAGTTGGTCATACTTTTTGTGTCGCAACTGAAAATAACGGGCTTCCAGCTTGGCAAGCAACATTTCGAGGGCAACCTCAAGTTGATAGGTTTTGTGCGTAATTTGTGCAAACGAAATGGCTTTATCTTCCTGAAAATCAGTTTGATTGATGTTCAGACCAATACCGACTACCGCATAGTTAATTTGTTGGCTTTGTATTTGGTTTTCAATCAAGATTCCGCCCAATTTTTTAGCCCGAAAATACAAATCGTTTGACCATTTGACCAATACCTCGCTGGCAGGCAAATACATTTCAATAAAGTCCGCCACACCTAAGGAAACGGCTATATTGAGCTGAAATTGTTGGGCGGGATTCAGGAAAGTAGGTTTCCAAATGACTGAAAATGTGAGGTTTTGGTCAGGTTTAGCTTCCCAATGATTGCCGCGTTGCCCACGTCCTGCGGTCTGTTCGGAAGCCACCACGAGCGTTCCATCCATCGGATGAGCGGACAAAAGTTGATTGGCATATTCATTGGTGGAACGACAACTTGGCAGATAAATGACATTTTGTCCTGTAAATAAGGTAGATGGCGTAATGTTATACAAGAAATTTTTAATATTTTTGTGAATTAGGCTCAAAAAGACGTTATTTTTGGCAAAAAATCAACTTTTGTTCCTAATTTTTTTCCGAAAACGTACAATTTGGCGTTTTTTCGGGGGTCGGAACGATTTTTGAAATTTTTTATTTTATACAAAGCAGATTTTACGTTTTGGTTGTGAAGAAGCAATCGACAGCGCTTTATTATTTTTGAATTAAATATCCTTATCATGTATGCAAAAAATTAACAATCGAGTCGGTACAGAACACCTTAAAAGATTAATAATCTACGGATTACAAGAAAAGAAAGCCATCGATATTGTCGTGATGGATTTGCGAGCAATCAAGAACACTGTCTGCGATTTTTTCATTGTATGCTCTGGCAATTCGGAAACTCAGACCGATGCCCTCCGAAGTTCGGTTGAGGCAGAAGTATATAAGGCAATTCGTGAAGACCCACGCCGTGTGGAAGGACAACAACAACGAGAGTGGATTTTGATGGATTATTTTGATATTGTCGTCCATATTTTTCGGAAAGATAAACGCAAATTTTATGGGTTAGAAGAACTTTGGGGCGATGCCGAAATCACAAGTATTACCCAAGATATTGCGCTCGAGAAGGAACGCTCTGCCGCCTAAACAAAGTAGGTTCGGGTGTGTTGTTAGTTTTGTAGCTTGCGCTCAATTTTTGAATCACAATATTTTCTCCGCTTTGGAGAGTTCATAAAAGTAAATAAATTGTAAATCAGGCGTTTATCGTCCTAAAAGAATCTGCCTCAAATTATGTCAGAGAATAAAAATAGTTTCAAACCCTCCCCCAAAGGCAATTACCAAATTTGGTTGTTGGTGGCATTGGTGGTCTTGATTGTAGGTTTGACATACTTTAACAAAAGTGCTGCCACCCTCGAAATTACGCGCAATCGCTTTGAAAAAATCCTACTTTCGGGGGACATCAAAGAACTTACCGTTGTGCAGGGACGCTTGGTAGAAATCATACTCAAGCCCGAAGCCATCAGCAAAGAGGACTACAAACGGGAAATCTCCGAGCAGGCGGCTTTTTCGTTGCATCAGGGACCGCATTATCATTTCCAGATTACTTCGGGTGATGCTTTTGCAACCTACTGGGCAACCCTGCAAGAAAACCATGCGGAAGCCACCCAAATCGGCTATCGTGTTGATAATGAACGCCATGAGTTTCAGAATTTTCTGACCAGTTGGGGATTTTTGATTTTGTTGGTCTTTGGGTTTTATTTCTTGATGCGCCGCATGGCGACAGGCGGTGCGGGCGGACAAATCTTTAGTATCGGCAAGTCAAAAGCCGCCTTATTTGATGCCGAAAACAAGGTCAAAATCACCTTCAAGGACGTGGCTGGGCTTGATGAAGCCAAAGAAGAAGTAGAAGAAGTGGTCGATTTTTTGAAAAATCCATCCAAATATACCGACTTGGGCGGCAAAATTCCGAAAGGAGCTTTATTGGTAGGACCTCCGGGAACAGGGAAAACCTTGTTAGCCAAAGCCGTGGCAGGCGAATCGGGCGTGCCATTTTTCTCGCTTTCAGGTTCGGACTTTGTCGAAATGTTTGTGGGGGTTGGAGCGGCGCGCGTCCGAGATTTGTTCAAGCAAGCCAAAGAAAAAGCCCCTTGTATCATTTTTATTGATGAAATTGATGCGATTGGGCGTTCACGAGGACGAGGCGCAATGCCCGGCGCAAATGATGAACGCGAAAATACATTGAACTCACTTTTGGTGGAAATGGATGGTTTTGGTACGGATTCGGGGGTCATTATTTTGGCAGCCACCAACCGACCTGATGTCTTGGATTCGGCTTTGATGCGTCCCGGACGATTTGACCGACAAATTAGTGTCGATAAACCTGATATTGTGGGACGAGAAGCTATTTTTCGGGTGCATTTAGAACCCCTCAAATTAGCCAACGAAACCGATAGCAAAAAATTAGCCGCCCAAACGCCCGGTTTCGCGGGGGCAGAAATTGCCAATGTCTGTAATGAAGCTGCCTTGATTGCTGCTCGGCGCAACAAAAAAGCAGTCGATATGCAAGATTTTCAGGATGCGATTGACCGTGTCATCGGCGGATTGGAAAAGAAAAATAAAATTATTTCGCCCGAAGAGAAAAAAATCGTTGCTTACCATGAGGCGGGTCATGCGATTGCGGGCTGGTATCTGGAACACGCCGACCCATTGGTCAAAGTCAGTATTGTACCTCGTGGTGTGGCGGCACTGGGATATGCTCAATATTTGCCCAAAGAGCAATTTTTGCATACTACCGAACAGCTCATGGACGAAATGGCGATGACTTTGGGCGGAAGAGCTGCCGAAGAAGTCGTTTTTGGAAAAATCTCGACCGGAGCATTAAGCGATTTGGAACGCATCACAAAATTGGCTTACAGCATGATAACTGTTTATGGCATGAACGAAAAAATTGGCAATATCTCCTTTTATGATTCGCAACGCTCGGAATTTGCCAGCAAACCCTATTCCGAAGCCACTGCCGAAACGATTGACCAAGAAGTCAAAAAATTGATTGATTCGGCATATCAACGAACTAAAAAACTTTTGGTTACGAAACGTCAGGAACTCAATACCTTAGCCGAAGAATTATTGCGCCGTGAAGTTATTTTTCAATCTGATATTAAAGAACTCATCGGCGAACGTCCGTTCGGTACATTAACCTCCTACGAGGCGTACCAAAATGGCAAACTTACGCCTGCGAATCCTACGGACGAAAAAGCGGAATTAGCACCCAAATCTGAAATTGATGAAAATCAGGAAACTCAAGCGCATTCGGTTTCTGAAACCGACAAAAGCAATAAAGGGTCATAAATTCAAATGATTTTAGATTTGATACGCCCAATTCCTTAGAGTTGGGTGTATTTTTTTTGCTATAAAAACCCCACGATTAAAATAGTTTTATTTCGTTTTCGTATAAAAACCCACGATTAAAATCATGGGCTTTATTTCGTTTTCGTATAAAAACCCACGATTAAAATCATGGGTTTTATTTCATTTTCGTATAAATTATTCAAATTTGAATCAATACTTACATCAAGAATGGAAGATACCTACATTTTAAAAATAAATTGTGCCGACCAAAAAGGTTTAGTACACAAAGCATCTGGCGTTTTATACGAACAGGATTTCAATATGATTGAAAATGAGGAGTTTGTGGATAAAGAAACGCAACGATTTTTTATGCGCTCGGAGGTCATTGGCGAAACTGACCCCCAAAAACTCACGGATGATTTACGAAAAATATTACCCATCGATGCACATATTTCGTTTCGTGCCAAAACTAAAAAACGCATCGTCATTCTGGCAACCAAAGAATATCATTGTCTTGGCGATTTGCTTTTACAGGCATATTTTGGCGATTTGAATGCCGAGATTTTAGCTGTGATTAGTAATCATAATTCGTTACGAAACTTGGTCGAAAAATTTGGGATTCCTTACGAGTTTGTATCGCATCAAAATATTTTGCGAGAAGACCATGAACGCCAAGTTTCGGAAATTGTTAAAAGCTATCATCCTGATTTTCTGGTACTTGCAAAATATATGCGGGTATTATCGCCGGGGTTTGTGCAACCTTTTTCTAATAAAATTATTAATATTCATCATTCGTTTTTGCCAGCTTTCGTGGGCGCAAATCCTTATCGGCAGGCATTTGACAGAGGCGTAAAAATCATCGGCGCAACAGCGCATTTTGTCAATGACCAACTGGATGAGGGACCGATTATCAAGCAAGATATTACGCACGTAAATCACAAAAAAATGCCCAAAGAACTCTCCAAAGCAGGTAAGGATTTGGAAAAAGTGGTATTATCAAATGCGCTCAAATTAGTTTTTGATGAGCGAGTTTTTGTATATGGTAATAAAACGGTGATTTTCGATTAAAAAATTTCGTAAACCAAACGAAAAAACATATTTTTAGTGTATCACTAAACGCACCATGACATGAAAAAAATTCTTGTACCGATTGATTTTTCGCAGGAGGCGCAATATGCTGTCCAGACTGCCTGCCAAATCGCCCGCAAAAATAATGCTGAAATCATTTTATTGCACATCATTGAGGATTTCCAGACCGTAAGTCGTTGGGATAAAGAGGCTTCGGCAAACGAATCGTATGATACGCTGACCGATGCGGCGAATAATTTTGCCCATTATCAAATGGATAAAATTAGGAATGCCCAAGAAAATCAGGGCATCCGTATGAGCAAAAAAATACGGTTCGGGAATCCTTTTAAACATCTTTCCAAAAGTATTGCCGACTTAGAATCTGATTTGGTGATTATGGGTTCTAAAGGTGTGAGCGGGCTGGACGAGGTGGTTCTTGGCTCTAATACCGAACGCATGATGCGGTTCTCGAAATGTCCATTACTGACCGTCAAACGACCGATTCAGTTGGATGAGGTCAAAAAAATAGTCTTTGCGAGTGATTTTTCCGAAAAAACGGCGGGCGTGATT
>CAZNYR010000063.1:10221-24139 GCA_964577275.1 uncultured Cytophagales bacterium
ATTAGTGAACTCAAAAAATTCTTAACCTTATTTACGGATATAGAACTTCATTTATTAAAAGTTCACACGCCTTCTAATTGGACAACAACTCGGCACGCCACCAAATTACTCAAAACTTTTGCGGCAGCCCATACGCTCGAAAAATATCACTTGCAACTCTACAACGAACTGGACGAAGAAACTGGCATTCATCATTTTGCACAGGATATTGATGCGGACATCATTGCCATGGCAACCACAGGGCGCACAGGACTAAGCCGTGTATTTACTGAAAGTATTTCGGAAGGGGTCGTCAATCACTCACAAAGAACCACTTGGACATTAAGCACGAAGAAATAAAACAACCAACATAAATATCTGATAGCCAGTATTTTATATCAGAATCATTGACCTCCCTCTAAACCCACGATTAAAATCGTGGGTTTTATCTGTTAGCTGAATTTGCGCTTGATTTTCAGGCAAAAATCACGTAAATTGTAGCTTGGAAAGCATTGAAACTATGCGTAAGAAATCAAATTTGCCGATAAATTTTCCCAAAAATACTGCCTTGATACCACTCCAGAGGCAACATTGGATTGGCATGATGGCATTCATCACTCTGATAACTGCTTCGGTTGTTTCTGTAGAAAGAACCTACAAAAAATGGGAGGCTGTCCGAAAACTTTTTGAAGAACATTTCTCACCAGTTTGTGAACAATATGCTTTAACTGCCCTAAAATCAGATAATTACCCTTGTTTTGAATGCAAAAATAATCAACTATTTTTGAAGCAAGGTGAAGTTTGGCGATATGGCTTTGCGGGCAAAGGTGGCGAAAAAACACGTTATCCGACAGGTACGTTTTATGTAGATGAAAAATGGCGTTTGACAAAATTACATCTAAAATATATGACCGAATACAAAGGCGTAAAATGGCGTTGTTTGCTCGAAGAAATCTTTAAAATCTATGATTATCCCGAACTACCCGAAGCACAAAAACGAGAAATTAAATTAATCCGTCCACCCGGAAATAAACAAGACCGATGATAACGACACCATCTATATTACCCCTCAAAGCCATGAAAGGCGAAGATTGGAACAAAATCTTTTCGGGATTTGTCATCAACAGCACGGCAGACTGGCACACGCCCCAAGAAAATATCTTCAGCGAACAAATATTGACTTATTTGCTCAACGAAAGATTGTTCCTCTCCAATTATTCTGACTATCAAGTCTTTTGTTTTTGTAGTACGATTCATATCGCCCAGCCCATTTTTTATTATCCTGAAGGCATACGAATCATTGATGAATACCAAGAAGTTTGGATTCACTTAGAAGTCTATATGCCTGATGCTCAACAGTTTGCAAATGCTACCAAACACCAAGCCCTCCGCATGATTGCCCAACTGATGTTGGATTCGATTCCTAATTATTTATTCCATCGAACCGATTTTGACGGACAAAAGTTTTATCACGATATCCTGCCCATTTTAAAACCCATCGCTGACGGAATCCGAACTTTTCGGGACGAAGAATTTCCCTTGTAAACCCACGATTTGGGGGGGTCAAGAGGCAAATAAAAACCCCTGAACACTTTAAAAAAAGCATTCAGGGGTTTTCTATGTATTCAAACCAAGCCTTGCGACTTGGTTTGACCAAATAAATATGACTATTCTACTTCTTTACCAGTACCGTAATGTACATCACGTACATAAGTAATACCAGTATAAACCTCGAATCGCATATCTTCCGCATCAGCTTCATTACCACCAATCAAACGGAAACTTTGACCAGCCATAGAACCGTTGCTTGTAGGTCGGCTATCGCCATTGTCAGGTGTAGAACCATCCGTAGCGGCACCTTTACCATCGTTGAAGTAATGATTACCTCGTGCATAACCTGAACCAGCTTCAGTCAAGGTTACTCGAAGTCGTCGAGCATTCGCAGTAGTGTTTACAAGCTCAATTGCAGCCGTAGCCGTAGCCTGAACACCATTAGCCGCTGCAGGCGCACTAATTGTGATGCTCAATGGAAGCGTTGAGTCGTAATAAACACCATCTTCAGTACCGATAGCAGCAGCAGTAAATGTATTAGCTTCTAAAGAAATCCATTCCCATGCTTTTTTACCAGCAACTGTTTTATTTACGTCCAAATATACGTTACCTTCAGAATTAACCCCAAAGACACTACTCATTCCACCAACAGGAGTTGAAGCAGAAATCATTTTTGTCCACTGGTCATTCAATTCTTCTGCTACAATATCAACTACATTAACTTTTAGATTAGCAGCTTCAGTAGCATATGTTTTGTGCGTAATGGCAGCACCTACCAATTCTGCTGTTCCGCTAAGTGCTAACTTACCATCTTTATCGACTATAAGTTTACCAGCTAAAGCATTTGCATCAGCAATAAGTTCGTCATCCATTTTAACACCCTCACCAAAGAACATTATTTTTGGTACAGCCAAATAACCTAAGCCACCGTTTGTTACGGTCAAAGTCAATTTAGCAGGAGTTACTTGTTGTACAACAGTAATACCATTTGCACCATTAGTAAATGTTTGAGTTCTATTGGCGTAGATTTTCTGCAATTCTGTGGCTACTTTTTCATAGCTACCTGTTACTGCAGCTCTGGCTTCAGCATCTTTGAATGGGTTAGGAACGATAATAATATCATAACCAGCAGTTACCGAGCCAGCGTAAGCTGTACCTTGGTAAGCCCATCGAATACCTTCAAATACACCACCAGCAGAGAAGTTAGGAACACCCCAAGAACCAGCAGCAGAACCCGAGAAAGTAGTTTCAGCATACACCAAGTAATCTGACTCGGTTAATGCAGTTTCTTGGAAGTTTGCAACAGGCTCATTCAAAGGATTACTTGTATAATAACCCCAAGTTGCACCAGCAAAGTATAATGGTTCTTTTGTGATACCAAAACCATCAAAAGCAGCGGAAGCAAAGTTCAAGTTTGAACCAACATCATGTCCCAAACCAGAAACAGGAGTATTATTATATGTGTATTGACCTACGCCAACACCTTCTGCACTCACACCGCCCACAGCATCGAAGCCTGAAGGATCAGCAGCAGCATTGATGTCAATGAAGATACCCATATCTTGTGCGCTTACGTTTTGACCTGAAATAGCATTAACAGCCGTAGAGAAAGCATATACACGACGCTCTACGCCATTAATAGTGGAGAATCCCATCGTACCAGTACCATCTGCAGCAGGAGTAAAAGTCGTCAAGTTAGCAGTAAGGTCTAATCTCACAACTCTACCGAAATCTGGGTTAATACCCGCAGGTCCACCAGTAGTAAATGTAGGTACCGTGTTTACTTGCGAACGGAAATCGAAAGCAACACCTTGCAAAGAAGTTAAGATGTTAGCGTTTGTAGTTGCTGTATTTACACCAACACTCGGCAAGTAAGAATACTCACCACCCAAAGCTGCACTCACGAAAGTGGCTGCACCATTGAAAGTAGCTGTTGTAAAATCAACCGTAGTACCAAAATACTGAGGGTTAAATACAACTGTTCCGCCAGCTTGTCCAGGATTTGCCAATACAATCAAAGGCTCTACAAAATCAGCATTTACCTGTCTTGTAGCTACATCCACGCTTCGACCCATCGACAAATCAACGTTCAAATCACCAGCTGTGAAGTACGTTCGTCCTTTGTTTGTAACAACGATATGGTTTACAATACCCGTTTGCTCATCCAAAACGACAGTACCTCGTGCGAAATCACCAGGATTGCCACTTGAAGGTGCAGGGAATACCACTTGTGGAGGATAGCCTGTATAAACGTTAGGCGTTGTTACTGTCAATCGGTTTGTACCAGCCGTAGTGAAGCCTGTACCACTATTCAAGATTTTTACGTAATCGTTTACTTCACCAGTTGCGCTTCCTTGTGCAAAAGCCTTACCGATAGAGAATACGTCTTTTCGCTCAACAGTTACCGTAGGAGCTGTTGCACCATCAATTACTCTTGCGTATGCTGCGTTAGCAGTAGTCAAGCCTAAGAACCAATCAAAAACAGCACCAGCATCATCTGCCTTAGCACCAGCTTGCAAAGCCAATGTGCCATCTGCAGCATTATTGATAGTTACCGTAGGCAAATAACTTAAGTTTGTGTCAAACCACCAGCCAAGTTTAGAACCATCAATTTTTACGTCCCATTTCGGACTTTTAACTTCAGGAGTATAAGTAACTGCTAATTGAGCAGGAGTTTGTACTACTGAAAATGCCAAACTAATCGGCGTAACACCTGTTTCAACAGCATCAGCCGTAACTTTAGGTCCGTACACAAATCGGCTCTGAACGACTTTATTATCACGATAGAAAGTTCGGTCAGCCGCAAATTCAGAGAATTGCAATTGGATAGGCAAACCTACTGAAGTAGAAGGCACTAACAAAGAGTAGTTTCCACCACTAACAGTAGTTCGCATAATACCAGCACCAGAGTTAGCTGGCAATTCGTAAGCGAATCGCTGCACATAACCTGATTTACTTACGTAAGTATTGGTATTATCGCTATAGCCTTTGCTTTCGTCGTTTGCTTCTTTGAAATATTTATCCCAGAAAGATTTATCCGAAGCTACATCGATTGTACCTGTCAATGATGTACCGTCAGGAGCTTGTTCTTCAACGCCGTTTGTCAAGTCAGTTTCAACCCAAGCCTTACCAGTGATAGTTGCCATTTTGTCCGCATCAGCGATGTTGAACAAAGGAATAACATTACTCACGTAAGTGATTTGCCCGTTAGCTACTGAACCATCAGGAGTCAAGTTAGCGATGTAATTAGCGGTAGAATGTCCGGGAGCTTGAACCGTAACGCCTACTTCGCCACTACGCAACATTGGGAACGTATAAACGCCGTTGGCAGCACTTGCCGCACCACCGAAATCGCTTTCGCCGTAGTTCTGACCGTTACCGTTGTCATCACCCGCTACGATAACTCGACCGTATTGAGAGATAGTAACCGTAGCACCATCAACGCCTTGGATTTCTTCAGCACGTCCGTTAGAACCGCCCGAAGCAAAAACAGCTTCAGCAGCCGCCACAGGAATCACAGAATAATAAACAAGACCACCGGCATTCAATCGATCCAATGAATCCAAAGTACGCTGATAAGCAGCCATATCTTGTGATTGCTTATGGTTCATCTTGTCCATTTCTTCAGCGATGCGCTCTTGCTCTTGCAATCTTTTCAATTCCAAGTCAAGTGCGTCCTGCTCTGTGAACTGCTCTTTTTCACAAGCCGTGAACACGAGCGAAGCCATTGCTAAGCCCATGAACTTCTTAGAATACTTGCTAAATAAATTGTTCATAAGTTAAACAGAATTTAAAATTGTAATTAAGTTTACTAAAAGATATTCAAATACAAAATTAGGTCTAAAGTTTAGGTTTTCAAAGTTTGCGCCAAGAAATTGCCCAAATTTTGACCTGCCCTACTTTGCCTATTATTCTTGCATTGACGACCCGCCCCATCGGGAAAGGGTTGCAAGGATGTTATAAAAAGTGAAATTTATTTGTATTTCGCCTGATTTACAAGACTTTAATATTTTTTGTGTTTTATTAACGCCCTACAAATCGGTGCAATAATACATAAAAACCACAAAAAAACAATCTTTTTGATAGAATTATCACCTCGTTTGACGGTCGCAGACCTCAACGATGGTTCAATTTTAGCATGATTTATGACAAAACTCACATGAATTAATCACATTTTAAACGAACTTTTTGACAAAATTTCTTATTTTTCGATTAGACAACCCCTTTAGAGGTTGTTTGAAAATTTGCAAAAAGTATTTTAGACCTGCCAAGTCTTTAAGACTTGGCAGGTCTAAGACTTGGCGTCTAAATTTTAAACAACCCCCTTTAGACAAACAAATTGACGAGATGAAAATTAAATTTTATGGGACGCGCGGCTCAATTCCCGTGTGTGATGCTGGTTTTCAGGAATTTGGCGGAAATACCACGTGTTTACAGCTTACGTTCGAGAGCGGAAAAATCGCCATTCTCGATGCTGGAAGTGGCATTCGGAATTTGGGCAAAGACCTGCTCAAGAACCAACACCAACAATTCGAGGATATGCTCATAGCTTTTACGCATTTTCATTGGGACCATATTCAGGGGTTTCCTTTTTTTGCGCCCGCTTTCGACCCCCAAAGACATTTTACCATCACAGCACTGGGCAAAAATCGAGAAATTCAGAATCTCCAAGAAATTTTTGAAAACCAAATGGAATGGGTCTATTTTCCTGTTTCACTCGACAGAATGGGCGCAAAATTTACCTTTCATCATCCCCAAACCGACACGTATTATATAGACGATGCCAAAATTATTGCCCAACTTCACGACCATCCCGGACAAGCCTATTCCTATCGCATCGAAGAAAACGGCAAAACCATCGTCTTTGCTACCGATGTCGAACACAAAAACGGCATCGATGCCCGCCTTGTCCAAATCGCTCAAAATGCTGATATTCTGATACATGACGCGCAATATACCCAAGCCGAACTCACGCAACGCACGGGCTGGGGACATAGCAGTTGGCAACAAGCCGTACAGGTCGCCAAACAAGCCCACGTCAAAAAATTAATCCTGACGCATCACGACCCCGAACACAACGACCAATTTCTGGCACAACTCGAAAAAGAAGCTCAAAAACAATTCCCGAATTGCCATTTTGCCCGTGAACGACAGGAATTTGAAGTATAAAAAAATACAGACAGCAATAATTCTTGAATTAATGTAGCCTCCCGACTGGCTCAAACTTATCAAAAACATACGCTGTGTGCGGGGCATCGGCAAGTTCGGCGGTGAGGTCTTGTCCTGCCCAATGCTCATAATGCTTGCCCTCGCGCCAAAGCCGTGATTTGGTAACATCATAAATAATCCCCGCATAAGCGCACCAAATTTCGGGGCGGTCTTGCCCGTTGCGTAGTGCCAACTGACGGGCGGTATATCTGGGTAAATCAGGGTTCAAGGTTTGTTTATCGTTTGATTTGAATACAATTTATTGATTATCAAATAAGTACATCCTCTCAATAGTTTATGCTACATATTACTTGTTGCCCACGATTCCATCACGCATTTATCCACAAAATTTCATTGATTTTTTTGCCTAATGTGTTGGCTTTCAGGATGTAATCTACGTTGGTAACGTCTAAGGCTTCCCGTGTCATGGTTTCGATAAAACAATCTTTGGGGTCTTGTACCATCGTCATTCCGCCCGCATCACGTATCATTTTCAAGCCCATTGCCCCGTCTCTGTTTGCGCCCGTAACCAATACGGCAATCACATTTTGGGCATACGTTTGACTAATTGACATAAACAAAACATCAATCGAAGGGCGCGAATAATGCACCAAAGGCGTGCGGGAAAGGCTCACTTTTCCGAACGGTTCGATGACCAAATGATGGTCGGCAGGCGCAACATAAACCCGATTGGGCAAAAGTGATTCGCCATCTTTGGGTTCGGTAACGCGCATTTTTGTTGAATACTGAACAACCCTAATCAAATTAGAAGTGTCATCATGCGCCATACGGTGCATCCCCACCACAATAGGAATATTGATACGTTTCAGGTCGGATAATATTTGTTTGAGTACCTGAATACTTCCCGCCGAACCGCCAATGACCAGTATTTCGTATTTTCGCTTCATAGAACCTCAAGAAGATACTTTTGATTTTGATAGATGATTTTGTCGTGGGCATTTTTAGTCGTGAGTTTCAAGATGTGTATGTTTCATCACAATCAACAATTCTTTAATCACTCGATTAAGATAAACCAGACAGGCTTCACTTTTCATCAAATAATTGTAAACGCCCTCCGCCTGTACTTGGGCAAGTACATCCATATCGCGCTGCGCCGAAACGACCACCATACGAATCGTAGGGTCAAAAGCCTTAATTTTCCGAATCAAGGTAAGTCCATTAATATCTGGCAAATTCAAATCAACGATAACAATATCAGGCTTTTGGACAAGCGCATCGAGCAATTTTTGTCCCAAACTAAAAGTTTGCAACTCCAGATTATCAATACCTGACAAGGCTAATTGGAGCAAAAGTCCTTCAGTACGATTATCTTCAATCAAGAATAATTTGTATTTTTCCATGCGTGCTTTTATTTTTTTATCATATCAAGGATCGCAGTCAAGGTAAAAAAAAAACGACGCAATTCCATAAATTGTGTCGTTTTTCTTCGCAACCAAGCCAATTTTATCCCGAAAGCGTTGCCGTTTGTCCTTGCTGTTTGGTGGTCATTTGCTTTTTGATTTCTTGGGCAAACCATTGTTTGATGCCATCCCCAATCGTCTGAATATCCTGATTCAGTTGGGTGCTTTGTTCCAATGCCGAAGCACAAAATTCCGCCAGCGGTATATCGCCTTTTTGGTACGATTTTGCACTTAATTGGGCAAGCAATCGCCAAAAAATAGGATGCCGTAAATAAATAATGGTATTGATTAAGTTTTGTACAATGCGCTGATTTTGAGCTGTTAATAAATTCCCAAAGTCAAAACTTGGCTCGTGGTCTGCGGTTATTTTCAACCATTGTGCCAAAGTCTGATAATAAATCGGCGGCGTAATTTGGTGCATTA
This sequence comes from uncultured Cytophagales bacterium, assembly GCA_964577275.1. Lineage (GTDB taxonomy): Bacteria > Bacteroidota > Bacteroidia > Cytophagales > Thermoflexibacteraceae > UBA2561. Next base: position 18,804 of record CAZNYR010000063.1, read on the forward strand.
TCGCTCGGATTTCAGGCTCAAATCTTTCGGGGTTCGCATCGTATTTGCCACACAAACGCAATAATTTTTCCCATCGCTGACGGCTCGCCTGTGGCTCATTTGTCAAGAATTGATTGACCGTTTTTCCGAAAATATCGTGTTCACTCAATCTGAGCGGCGTATTTTTGAGCCAAAAATCAATTTTTTGGTGTAATGGAATTTTATAAGGCGTAATCTCCCTGAAAGTCAGGAGGATAGCTCGTGTTTCTTCCGTAGGATTTTTCTTTTTCAGTTGGATTTCAAGGGCTTTCCAAAGCCATTCATACGGAAAATTTAAGACAAAATAATTCAGCTCACCCGCATTTTCGCGCAATGATTTGAGTGATGCCAAAATAAACCGAAAATCCGCCAACACAAAAGGCAATTTCCGTTTTAATAGATTGGTTATCAAGCCTTCACACAATATTTTATAATGTCGTTTGCGCCGATATTCAAATTGCTGACTCAATCCTTCGGCAAACAAAACCCGAACAATCGTGGCTTTAATCAATCGAATCCGTGTGGCAGGCGGTGCTTCCAACATCTTTTGTCCGGTGGGTTGCTTCTTGAACTGCGCTCCCACATAAAATGCCTGCATCCCGTTTGGTATTTCCGCAATCAGTTCGCCAATCAGAAGCTGCTCCGAACGATACGGGTCATTTTCGCATACTTTATAGTCATCACTTGCCGTAACGAGGTGTTTTCCCGTACCATAATCGGGGAAATGACGGGCAAATAAAACGGCTGGATTAAATTGGACAGACATAATTTTCAGCGTTTTGATGTTCTTGGATTTGTTTTCAATCTCAAAAGTACGGGCGCACTTCGTATGCTTTTTACGTAGTAAAATGTGTGATTAGAACATAAAAAAATGTGGTGCAAAATGTACTTCATTTGACACCACATTTATTGAAAAATATTGCATTTAAAACACTGATAATCAATAATTTAAAATTATTTGATGGCATCAAATTGCCTCGAAACTGACCTCATTCGGATTGCTGAAGTTATTTCAGAAATTTATATTTTTAACATAATTTAACGATTTAGTTTTTTTCAATTTTCCATCTGACCAAAATGTTTTTTCTAAAGCATCAATCCCAAAATCGTGATGTCATCTCTTTGCTCTTCATCTTGCTGATGTTCAGTGAGTTCTGTTTCTAATTTTTGTTTTTGGCTCTCAAATGGCATTTGAGAAATCCGCTCCAATAATTTATGAAATCGCAATCTACCAAATTTGTGGCGTGCGGGGTCGTTTTGGTCGATATATCCATCGGTTGTCAAATATAATATTGCTCCGGTCTGAAGGCTAACTTGGTGATTTTCAAATACTCTGCCCTCAATCTGAAGTCCGCCAATGGATTTTCGACTGCCCTTGATTTCGTGAAATATACCGTTCTGGACGTAATATAAAGGACGTTTTGCGCCGCAATACGTGAGTTCATAATTTTGTTTATCCAACGGCTGAATTTTGCACAAACACAAGTCCATGCCATCCCGATTATCGGTCTGAGATTGTTTGAGCGCATTCTGAATGCGGACATTGAGGCGTTCCAATGTTTGGGCGGGGTCAAAAATATGTTTTTCCAAAACAATATGATTCAGGGATGCACTGGCAATCATGCTCATGAATGCCCCAGGAACGCCATGCCCCGTGCAATCCACGACCGCCGTAAATATCTGATTATGAAACTGTCCGACCCAATAAAAATCGCCCGCCACGATGTCTTTGGGTTGATAAATCACAAAATGATTTTTGTATAATAATTGGAGCTGACCTTGCGTAGGCAAAACCGCTCGCTGAATCGTCTGGGCATACCGAATGCTATCCGTAATTTTGGTGTGTTGCAGATGGAGTGTTTCATTAATCTTTTCGACCTCTTGTTGTTTTTTCTGGAGCGACTCATAGGCTTTTTTGATAATATCTTCGTTGGAGGTCAGCCGTTGATTTTGGCTTTCGAGCAGTTGATTTTTATCTTCAATGTAGGCACGTTGCGCCATGATTTCTTCTTGTTGTTGTCTTAGTTCTTCATTTTGCACCGTAATTTCTTGCTTCGATTGTTGCAATTCTTGGGTGCGCACATTGACTTTCTGTTCGAGGATTTCACGGTCTTTTTTGAGTGTTTGTTCTCGTCGCCAAATCATAAAAACCACCAAAAACGTGATGAAAACCAAACCGCTCACCCGAAATAATTTGGTTTGCCACCAAGCAGGTAAAATATTGATATTCAATTTTTTACCTTCCATATTCCAGATGCCGTCATCATTTGAGCCTTGCACCAAAAACGTATAGTTTCCCGCAGGAATATTCGTATAAGTGGCGCGCCGATGCGTGCCTGCCTCCGTCCAATCGGCATCAAAACCTTCCAATTTGTAACGATATTGGTTGCGCTGCGAATTGCGATAACTCAATGCCGAAAACTCCAACGTAAACATATAATCGGTGTGCGTTAGCGTTACCTCATCGGTCATCAAAATATTTTGGGTCAGGGCTTGGTTGTTGTTTGGCGTAATTAATTTATTGAGAATGAATAAGTTAGAAATAATTACGGGCGGAACAAACATATTATCTCGTAAATCTTTGGGGTCAAAAATATTGAGTCCGTTCGTGCCTCCGAAATACATTTTGCCCGTTTCTTTATCCCAATAACAGGATTCCAGATTGAACTGTGTTCCCTGCAAGCCATCCCGAAAAATATAATTTTTAAATTTCTGATTTTCAGTATCATAACGTGATAATCCCATATTGGTACTCAACCAAATGTAGCCATCCGCATCCCGCAACATTCCATAAATAATATCGTTGGGCAAGCCATCTTTTTTCCGAAAAACCGTTATTTTTTGGCTCTTCTCATCCAGCATATTTAATCCGCCACCATACGTTCCGAACGCCATTTTACCTTTGCTGATTTCAAAAATCGAAACCACTTCGTTGCGGGATAATTTCCCGATTTCGGTATTATATTTCTGAAAACCATCTATCTCGGGCAAATACAAATTTACGCCACTAAAATTTCCTATCCAGATTCGTCCTTGACTATCACAAATAACCGAACGCACATCATAACCGCTCAAACTTTTGGGATTATTGGGGTCGTGCTGATAATTCTTAAATGTGTCATCTTTGGGATTATAAACCGATATTCCTGCCGAACAGCCTATCCAAATTTTGCCCGTTTGGTCTTCGGCTAAAGACCAAACCGACTTGCCGATTAAGCTATTCGGATTATTAGTTTTATGGGTAAAATGTATAAACGATTTCGTTTTTTCGTCATATAAATTCAGTCCACCAGCATACGTCCCGACCCACAGCCTGCCCTTTGTGTCTTCGAGCATACAAAGCACCGCATTTGCGCTCAAACTTCGAGGATTTTTGGGGTCATTTTGCAGATATACGATGGGTTGATTTTCTTGATAAATATTAATGCCGCCCCCATCCGTGCCTAACCAAATTTCGCCGTTTTTGCGTTTAAGAACCGACAAAACCGAAGGATGATTCAGTCCTTTACCTATTAATTCTGTGTGTTTCAGATGCACAAATCCCTGATGGGCATCCTCAAAATAGTTCACGCCACCCGCAAAAGTACCCAACCATTTGCGTCCTTCGGAATCTTCAAAAATAGAACGAATCACATCCGTATTTAAACTTTTATCATCATACGCTATTTTTTTATACCGAATAAAAGTCTGATTTTCAGGCTGAAACAAATTCAAGCCACCGCCATCTGTTCCGACCCAAAGTTTGCCTTGTTTATCAAATCTGACCGCCCGAATCAAATTGCTACCCAAACTGCTATCCTTCTCATTATCAAACTGATACAAAGCAATAACTTGTTCGGTTTTTGGCGAAAACTGATGCAAACCGCCGCCATCCGTTCCTATCCAAAGATTGCCCTCCGCATCTGCATCTATCGCATAAACGAAGTTATTTTGTAAGGCCGTTTTGTCTGATACATTACTTTTGAAGGTCGTTAAGGTATTTTTTTGAAGGTCTAAACGAAATAATCCACTGCCTTTCGTCCCGAACCACAACCGATTTTGGGCATCCTGATAAAAACATAAAATCTCCAAACTCGCAAGATTCATCGTGGCTTCATTCTGGACATCATACGAGATAATTTTGTCTTGTTCATAATCAAATTGCGCCAGCCCGCCCGAAGCCAATCCAAACCATAAGCGGTGCTGATTATCTTCATAAATAGCTGTAAATGAATTGATTGTATTTTCATTCGCTCCCTTTTTCAGAGTTTTCGGTTGATAAAAATACCAGTCGAATTTATCATTTTTTTCGTCATAACGATTGAGTCCGTAATTTGTACCAACCCAAATATTTCCACGACTATCCTGCAAAATTGACCTGACAAAATTATGACTTAGCCCCAACGAATCGTTGGGTTCGTAACGATAAGTACGAAAATCATATCCGTCATAACGATTCAATCCATCTTCGCTGGCAAACCACATCAAACCACGTTTGTCTTTGATAATGCTATTCACTGAACTATGTGATAAACCATCTTTGGGAGTCAGATGCGAGAACCGCAATGTTTGTCCAAAACCACACAACAAATACGCCCAACAGAACAAAAAAGCCAAAAGCCGTTTTATCGTTATCATAAAATTAAAATTTTCGAGCCAAAAAATGTCTTTGTCCTACAAACTGAAAAAAAGAGTAATCGAACCACTTTCGATTCAAAAGCAACCTATGTTTATTCAAAATTAGTTTTCCATCAAAATCAAGCGGTTGCCTGTCGTTTAAGTATCTGACAATTAAAGCAACAAGGAATTTGATTTGAATACCAAAAAGATAATTTAATTTTTAAAACAGAGAATCGTATTTACTTTTATGATTTATGATTTAACTATTTGACAAACAGATAGTTAAACAATAAATCGTAAAAATATTCAAAGTGGTTATGTGGATGTTGTGTGTATTATATCGAAGATTTGTTGTCATCAAACAACCGCACAAAATTACGTAAATATTTTGAATGTACTTTCGACACCACCATACACGGACTATTTTTCAGTAGCATCATTACCCGCCTACGTAACCCTGAAAAGGTCAAAAAAAGTGCCGATTTTTCCAAATTGATTTTGTGTGCGATTCCGAACAGTAACCTTATTTGGTTTTTGTACGATTTATACGAACTTTGTTGATTGTCCCACGATTAAAAATCGTGGGTTTTACCAATCGTTAGGAGTTTTCTTTTTTTTATACTTTTTTTTTGGCTCATCTGTAAGATTAGGTGAATTATAAAAAGAGGTTGTTTAAAAAGTCGCTCTTAAAAAGAGAAGAATGAATGCGATATAATGCA
>CAZNYR010000064.1:0-19137 GCA_964577275.1 uncultured Cytophagales bacterium
GCGCGCGGGGCGCGCTCGATGGGCCTGTGGGCATTGGCCGCCAACATTCCCGCGCGGGGCTTCTATCGGCATCTGGGTGGAAGGCTCGCGCGGCGCCGCCAGAGCCGCGGCGAAGGCCCGGGGCACAGGCCAGGCGTATGGCGAACAAATGCTCCTCAATCATTGTGCCGATAATGTGCGCTGCTCTAATCAGGAGCATGAAATAAACCGCCGCATCGAAATTACGATTATTGGATTTGACCCCTCGAAAACCGAAAAATTCGACCCAAAAAATTGTACGTATTGCCCCGAACGCACGATAGAATAAGGAAAAATAATTCATAATTTTTGAAAGTTTCGGCAATTTTGTACGTTGTATGTTCTAAATAGTACATAATATCAAGTAATGCGTATTGGGATGGATATAACTATCTGAAAATCAATTTTTTGTATCAAAATCAAATCTCTCATTACTTTTTATCAGATACCTAAAATCAATATAAAACCTAATCTCCCGAATCATGCAAAAATATTGGCTCTGGATAAGTTGTTTTCTAAGTACATTTTCGCTTGTGGCTCAAAGCAAATATGGCACAGGATGTATCTATGATTCAGCACGTTACGAGCAAGTTCCTTTGACTGCACCTTTGATGCGAGGGGGCGGATTACCGTCATCGGCATCACTCAAAAAATATGCCCCCGAACCCAAGAATCAGGGCGTTCACGGCACCTGTACGGCGTGGGCAAGTGCGTATGCTGCCCGCACGATTTTGCTGGCACAACGCCAAGATATTACTAAAAATGCCTCCGAATTAGCCTTTTCGCCCTCCTATGTCTATAACCAAATTCGACTTACGGACGATTGCAGTTATGGCGTATATATTACCGATGCACTGGATATTCTGAAAAAAAATGGCTGCGTACAATTTCGTGATTTTGGATATGAATGCCATCGAAATATCACATCCGCAGACAAGAAAAAAGCGAAAGAATATATTATTCAGGACTATAAAAGGCTATTTATGCGGACGGGGAAAACCACACAAAACGTTGTCATTCAGCCCATTAAGAAAGCCATCGCCGAAGGAAAACCCGTCATTATTTCGATGCGCTGTTTTACCTCTTTTGAAGAAGCCCAAGACGTTTGGAATCCTGCACAGGGCTATGACGAAAGCAAAGGCTATCACGCCATGACCGTCATCGGATATGATGATACCAAATTTGGTGGCGCAGTCTATTTGATGAATAGTTGGGGCAAAAATTGGGGCAGAAATGGCTTTACGTGGGTGCGCTATTCGGATTTTGCCCAAAATTGTATGGAGGCTTACGAAGCAGTCGATTTTCGGGTCAATCCGAACACCTCGAACATCTCATTTCATGGCGAAATCAGTTTCAAAAAATCTGATGGCGAAAGCATGGAAGCCTATTTCCGAAATGACACCTATCGAATGAATGAAACCTACTACACAGGCACGGCTTTCCAGTTTTATATTTCGCACAAAGAACCGATTTATATGTATGCCATCGGCACAGATTTGACGGGAAATTGCAGCAAATTATTTCCATTTACCGAAGGCATCAGTCCGCTTTTGAGTTATTCCGAAGGAACTATCGCTTTTCCCAGCCAAGAACATTACATCCAGTTGGATGATACCAAAGGTTCGGATTTTATTTGCGTCTTGTATTCAGAAAAACCCTTAGATATTGATGCGATTATCGAAAAAATGACATCCCTCAAAGGCGACATCAAAACCCGTGTCTATCAGGCAGTTGGCAAAGAAAATATTTCGCCATACATCAAGTACAAAGAGGATAAAATTGGCTTTCGGGCTTCCCGAAGTGTCAAGGCTGGAACAGGCTTTGTCGTGCCACTCATGGTCGAAATTCCGCACGATTAATAAGTACCGATGCAAATTGAGACTGAAAATATGATATTTTTATGACTTTCCGTACATCAAAGGAAATATTTTTTATTTTGGTTTCAATAAAACGGCACATCATCCGCCAAAACGCCATTTGGAGCAATCGGCACTTCACATTTGTTCCCTACGATTTATCAGCGTGGAGTGTCCAATATTTTGATAATCAGAACATTTTTCAGAACTATTCGGGCAATACAATCCCAGTTCCAGCAAGCAGGAAAGTTGCTGAGAACGCACCATCCGAAATAGTAAGGTTTCGCCACTTTTTGAGTTCATACTTTTACGTTTCCATTTCCCGAATAATCCGCATCGTTTCCACTGAAACCGTACAAACTCGTTGCAACAATTCTATCACATCTTCCTTATAATCAGCAAATTGGTAAGTATTAAATTTTTCGGCAATAGTCGCATCTCGTGGCGTTTTCTCTTTGTATTGGTCAAGAATCCACTCCAAAGCCGAGCGATTCCCCAATTTATAGTCCCATGCTTGGGCAGGAATTCCGCTCAAAGTCGTGATTTCATCCAAAATAATTTCGTCTGTTTTTTTGTCACGCCGTAATTTCGGTTTGGTAATGCCCCCGAAATTCATCCAATGCCCAATCCGTTATATTTTCCTTTTTTTCGCCTTTTTCATAATAATAAAGTGGCAAAGATTGAGTTTTTTCCAAAAAATCTAAACTCCAAATAGAATTTAAGCAAAAAGTTTGAAAATTTTTACTTGAAGCAACACCCGAAAAGCAAATAAGTTTATTTTCTTTATCCAACTTTTCCCCAAAAATATCATAATGATTTTGTGTAAGCATATCGTTTAATATTTTTTCAGCATACCAAAACTGTTTCGTAAAAGGTGTGTAATTGGATTTTTTAAAAAATTTTTGGTCAAAAACAATTTTTCTGTTTTGTTCAAATTTCTTTTTTAAATCTCTGCTCCATTTAATAGAAGTGTCCCAAGAGTAATCGTTTTTTTCTAATAATTCAGTGTATTTTTCAATAAAAAACTGAATTTTCTTTGCCAAATTTTCTTTTGAAAAATCATAAGTCCATTCATCTCTGTTTGTAGAAACGCCCAAAGACGAAAATCTGAAAATCGTATTTTCGTTTTTATCTTTTGAACAAACAGGCATCAAAGTTTCAAAATCGTTATCGGTTAGGTTAATCCAATTAGCGTTTTTGTCGGGAGTAATGCGTTCAAAATCAATTTTGGAAAAAGACGTTTGGGCAAACCAATCAAGTTTTTCTTGCTTTTTCATTTCATCAGTCAGCGAAAAATAATAGATTTTGGCTTTTTTGCTCATTTTTTTAATTTTTTTAGTATTTTTGTATCAAAAGAAATCCTAAGCCTATGAGGTCAGCCTTTGGGCAAGAGCATAGTCAGCGTAAAAGTGCGGATTTCTTTTTTTTTTATATCAAATCCACATCATAAAGGTACAGCCCCATAGCCGACTCTTTGAGTACAATTTTGACTTTGTATGCTTTCTGATTACAAATAAAATCACTTTCCAAAACATGATAATTTACTTGTTGGTTGCCTGTTTTGTCATTTTGACTCTCCACATATCGGGCATTTTCTATTAATTCCAATATAATTTTCCATTCTTGCGAAAGCTCTATCAAATCAATGTTTTTGGAGATATTTTGTTCGTCCAACGCCTTCATGTTTTTGCCAAAAGTAATATGCTTATATTTCTTTTTGCCAATCAAAACCTCTTTTTGCATTTGTTTCTGAAAAACAGAAGTAGCCAACAAAGGCAAACAATCAAAACTTTGTTTGCGGTATTTTTTGATAATTTCCACACAAAAAGAAGGGGCTTGTCCTTGTTGTTGAGCTTTGAGTTGGCAATACCTCACCGAATCTTTAAAATCCAAGTGTTCCAAATTACTTTCCAATTCCTCCAATTCAGTTTCTTCTCTTATAGAAAGTATAGCAACTATCAATACCATTAATAGTATCAATAAATAAGCAATTTTGTAAAAAAAAGGCTTTTTAGGTGCTTTTTTTTCTGTAATAATGATAGGTGGTGAACTCATTTTCTTTACTTTTTAACCAACCAAATAACCGCCACGCCTGTTTGTATGCCAAAAACGTTGTGCGTTGTGCCTGCTATTTTGGATTTGCTCGTACATCACTTTTGGTGTCCACTATATAGATTTCGTCAAACTCTTTTTCTATACTCTTACGAAACCCGTCAAAAGTACGTGAATCTATAAAACTACGATTGCAAACATAGCAAATAATGCCGTTTTCGGGTATTCTATCCATTGCCCAACGAAAAAAGCGGGCATACATATCATAGACTTTTGCTTTTTGGGCGGTGCTTTCTTTGATATAAGTTTCCTTTATTCGTTTGTCAATGTCGGCATATTCTCTGTTTTTATTGTTGTCGTTTTGTTGGTTGGCATTATAGGGCGGATTTCCGATAATAACCGAAATTTGTGTTTCATTTTGGCGTTTAATCCGCTCGACATTTTCCAAAGATATTGAGCCAAACATATCTGCCTGTTTACCAGCGTATTTCAAGGCAGAAGTATTATCCAGCGTATCGACAAAACAAAGGTTTGTAAACTCTTCATATTCGCCCATTTTTTGTTGATAAACAGCTTCGATGTTCAAATTCGCCACGTAATAGGGCAAAAGTGCCATTTCGTTGGCATAGATTTCATATTTGTATTTATGTTTGAGCTGATGCGGAGGAATATGCTCGATGAGTTCGGTGATATACGTTCCCGTTCCCGTGCAAGGGTCAAGAATTTGTATGCCTTTGTCGCCCAGCGTTTTAGCAAAATGTTTATTCAATAAAAAGTCCGTTCCTTCAATCATAAATTTGACAATTTCGTTAGGCGTATAAACGATTCCCAAACGGTCTGCGCCTTTTGGATTGTAAGCCTGATAGAAATTTTCGTAAATGACTTTGAGGAATTTTTGTTTTTCGGTATGGCTGACCATTTCGTTTGCCCTCGCCCGAATCGTGTTGTAATACGGACGAATGGAAGCCAATAAATTTTGTTTTGTTTGCCCACGGAAAAATGTTTTTTCGAGGTCATAAAGTGTTTCGGCGATGTTATTTTCACGGTGATAATCGGCATTATCGAAGATGGAAATAAAAATTTCTTCGGTCAAAATATGCTGAATCAACATTTCTCGCACGTCCGCCGTACCGAGATTTGGATTAATAGAATCTCGGCCTAATTGAACAAAGGTATCTCGCTTATGTCTGTATTTCGGATTGTTTAGGGCTTCATTATCAATCATTTGCCGAAGTGCTTCCAAAATATTGGGCAAATCCGTGCTAAATCCGCCAATGGCTTTATTAAATTCCTGAACTTCAGGGCGTTCGTAAGAAATAAAATGGGTCAAAATTTCGAGCAAAGCATCGGCATCTTGCATTTCGATTTTGACTTCTCGATGATCTTGAAAAAGGACGGCATTTATGGTATCCTCGAAGAGAATGTTATTTTTTGGGTATCCTTTTTTGAATTTGCTTTCGATTTCCTTGTAAATGTCGTCTTGGGCATCTTTGCTTTCCCAGTATCCGTAATCGAGTTGGAGAATATTTCGCAAGATTCCGTCAGGCGTAACGGTTGTCCCGAAGGCGGTTTTTAGCGAAACTTCGGTAACGAGTTCGAGATTTTTGGGACGCGCCAAGCCATTGACGAGATTATAAAAAGCATTTCGGACGGTGGTTTCGTTGGAAGAGCCGCTAAATTGTTTGGCACGATGAATTTCATTGTAATATTGATTGACAAGGATTTTGGACATTTCTTTTCTGGGTTAAAATCGGAAAATAATTATTAAACAAAAAGAGGCACGAGAGAGGAAACTTTACTGCGTTCCGCTTGAAAATGCTGTGCAGTAAAAATTTTAAGATAATTGCTTGAAAATGAGATAAGTACCCAAGGAGGGACTTGAACCCCCACGCCCGAAAGCACAGCGACCTGAACACTGCGTGTCTACCAATTTCACCACTTGGGCAAGTGCAAAAAACTCGTGCAAAAGTATAAACTTTTGCCGAGTTTTCTATAAAAATCGAATATTTTAATTAGTCATTTTTGGGGCGTAGGCTTCGGACGGTTCGTCCCGCTTGCCACATTTCCGAATCATGGATGACCGCCAATTCATCTTCCAATCTATCTCGGTAATCTTCAGCTTGATTGGCTTCGATAGTAATTCGGGCTTCGTTGCCTGTTGCCACGCTTTCATATAAATCTCGGAAAACTGGCGCAGTAGCCTCACGGAATCGGTGTCGCCAGTCGAGTGCGCCCCGTTGCGCTGTCGTAGAGCAGTTGGCAAACATCCAATCCATTCCATTTTCGCCCACCAATCGAATCAAACTTTGTGTAAATTCTTCGACCGTTTCATTAAAAGCCTCACTTGGCGAATGCCCTTTTTCTCGGAGCAAATTATATTGAGCCTCCATCATGCCCGCAATTCCGCCCATCAAAACGCCACGTTCACCCGTCAAATCACTATAAACCTCTCGCTTAAATGTGGTTTCAAATAAGTATCCCGAACCCACGCCAATTCCCAAAGCGATACATCGCTCTTGCGCTCGTCCTGTGGCATCTTGATGAATCGCAAAACTCGAATTTAAGCCTTCGCCAGCCACAAACAACCGCCGCAAACTCGTGCCTGAACCCTTCGGGGCAACCAAGAAAACATCCACATCCGCAGGAGGAATAATGCCCGTTTGGTCTTTGTAAGTTACACCAAAACCATGCGAAAAATACAAGCCTTTGCCTGCCGTCAAATAGCTTTTGACCGTATCCCAAAGTTGAATCTGACCCGCATCAGAAAGCAAATAACATATAATTGTCCCTTTTTCTAATGCCTCTTCAATCGAAAAAAGCGTTTCGCCAGCTATCCAGCCATCAGCCTGTGCCTTTTCGTATGATTTCGAGGGTTTTCGTTGTCCTACAATTACATTAAAACCATTATCCCGAAGATTCAAAGCCTGTCCAGGACCCTGAACGCCATATCCAATGACTGCAATCGTTTCGTTGCTTAATACTTCTCGTGCTTTCTCAAGCGTAAATTCTTCACGAGTTACTACGGTTTCATCTACTCCGCCGAAATTTAACGTCGCCATATTTTTTTGAATGGTTTAGATTTCTATTTTAGAATAATTTGCTGGCAAAGTTGTAAAAAAAACAAGACCTTTTAAAATAAATGCAAGAAAATATCATAAAATTTTTAATAAAAGTCATCATTTTTTAAAAACTTAATAATTTAAACACCCTTTTTTTGTGAAATACCTAATCAATAGAATTGCTATCTACCTCGTCCCAACAAAAAAACTCGTATGATTTTGATTTATAATCATATCGAGTTTATCAGAAACTGCGAAATTCAAAGTATGAAAACGATGTAATTTGATGGCATAAAATATCACAATCCAATCAAAAAGCTGTGTTATCTTACATTATTCGTCATCCGACCCAAAACTAATTTCCGCACCCGAAAGCAAACTTTTCAGGCGTTGGCGTTCTTCTTTCTCAATTTCATTTTTATCCAGATTCAAAATCAATAGACTTTTCATTTTGTCAATATCGGTAGGCATTTTTGTAAGTTTATTGCTGTTCAAATCTAACGCCAACATCCCCGATAAATCGCATATTCTTTCGGGAAGTGCCTCTAATTCATTGCCCCAAAGCACCAAAACCTGCATATTTTTCAAATTCCCGACCGATGCTGGAAGGCTTTTTAGTTTATTGGTATTTAGGTCAAGCGTTACCAAATCAGTCAAATTACCAATACTTTCGGGCAATTTGGTAATCTGATTATCCCAAAGTACCAAATCTTTGAGCTTGCTTAGATTGCCAAAATCATCTGGTAAACTTGTTAATTTATTGACATTCAAATCAAATGTCTGTAAGTTTTTTAAATTACCAATTTCTCTGGGCAATTCAATTAATTTATTATTTGTCAAAACCAATTTTTCTATCGAAGTAAAGTTGCCGATAGTCGCAGGCAAACGAACCAGTTTATTGTATGAACAATCAAATTCGAGCGTGGCACGCCAGTTCCCAATCCCCTTTGGTAATTCAGTTAATGCGTTACTCATCAAATTAATATGCGTAAGTTGCGATAATCCACTGATAGACTCTGGTAACTTATTGATTTGATTGGAGTTAAGGTCTAAACTTTTCAATGCCGTCATCGAACCAATTTCTTCAGGAAGCGACGTTAATTGGTTATTCCACACCGCCAACTTTGTCAGTTTGGTCATGCCACCAATTTCGGGCGGTAACTTTTTAATCACATTATTACTTGCCAAAAGCGTATTTAGGGCAGTTAAACCTCCAATTTCGTGTGGCAATTCTCCAACTTGATTATGGTCAATCGTGAGTGTTTTTAGGTTTTTAAGTTTACCAATACTGGAAGGCAAAACCGAAAGACTATTTCCCCGCACGTTCAAGATTTCGAGTGATTCCAAATCGCCAATTTCATCAGGCAAAATACTGAGCTGATTATCCGCCACACTCAAATACCGTAACTTTTTGAGTGTCCCAATTTCTTTCGGCAAATCCGTTAATTGATTATCATTCAAAATCAATTTTTCCAAATTTATAAGTTTCTGAATATCAGGCGATAACTCTCGAAGAGGCTCATCAAATTCGCCACCCGCACGCGTCATATCCAAAATCTTAACTTTTTCGGCTTCCTGCAATGCTTCCTGAAGTGAACTATAAATTTTCTCATCGCCATTCCCCTCTTCAAATAGATTATCAAATTCACTATCATTGAAAGAATCTTCCGAAAACTCTTTCTCCTCCTCTTCATCTTGTGCCTGCACCTGAAAAAACGGAATCACACACCATAACAGTATCGCAAACACTCGAATTGTAATTTTATGATATTTTCGCATCATTGTAATATTTTGAGTTGTCGTTTAATTTTTTTTGAAATAATTACTACACCTATCGCAAATAAAGCAAAACTCGTACCTGATTCCTAAAAATAAACTGAAATCTGCTTTTGAGTAGGCTTTCTCTTTTTTACGATTTTGCACTCAAAATGATTATTTCATAAAAATTCTTTTTGGTTATCGATACTCGAAAAACATCAATCGCCCCCACATAATCAAAGTTCCTTTTTAGGAAAATTCGGATTTTGAGTTACACGTTGTGCCTGCAAAATATGTCGAAAAGCATGATTTGTCAAAATTTGTAGCGCATCGCCCACCCGAAAAACCATGAGCTTGGTAATGGGTGAAGTAACTTTCATGCGCTGAATATCATATCCGTTGAGGGTTTCTAAAAGTTCTAAGAAATTGATTTTCATGTCAATATATGCGGTCAATGTACTCATTTCTAACGTGCCTATTTCTGGCGAAAACAACGAAGGATTTTTCATCTTTCGGGTATTGGGCTTGACTTGTTTGGCAAACCATCCGCCAAACCATGCCGATTTGAAAGGCTTTTGAGCTTTCAGGTTGCGGATACGAGCGTCCTCAAACGATTGCCGAATTTTTGTAATATACAACGCTTCGGTAACTTTCAGATGGTCGATACATTCGACCACGCTCCAAGAAGTGGGTGCAGGTTTCCAGTTCAGTTGCTGATAGCTAAGTACCTCAAAATCTTTGAGTTGGCTTATAATTTTTTGTGTATCCTGATGGAGTTGCTCCAGATGTGGCTCGGTAAAAATAAATTTATCTTCCATATTTTCTTGAGATTTATTGTGTGAATGAACTGTATGTACCTTTTATAGAAAAATACGTTATATTTTACAAAAAATAATCATTTTTAGGATTAATTATGACCATAAATAAGCCGATATTCGCATGAAATTTTATCCCGCTACCCTGAGCAAAATGACTTGAATCAAGCCGATAAAAAAGCCCAAAACTGCCCCTGCTAATTCGATGAATTTGAACTCTTTTTGCATCACGCCCATCAAAATTTCTTCTAATTTTTCGTTCGAGAAATGATTGACTTTTTCGGCTACAAGTCCCTCAATATCAATATCTTGTAACTTATCTCCCATTTTTTCTAACAAAGTCGGAATCAATTTTTCAATCTCTTCCGTAATCTTGATTTTGATAGGCGCAACCACCTCATCAGTCGCAAACATTGCCAGCATCGGATTGGCACTTTTAATCGCATCTATCAAATGATTATCGACATAATCCTGAATTATTTTCTTGATTTCGGCTTGTGTATCTTCGTGATTCATCTTTTCTAATAACATCGGCACAGAAATCAATTCGCGAGCCACCACGTGTCCCAGTCGTTGGGCTAATACCGCCTTTCGTTTCGGAAAAATTCCCTGCAATCTGAACCCCATGAAATTGCGCTCTTGGCGAGGGTGGAACAGCATCTTGACGGCGATATAATTGGTAACCCAACCAATCAACGCCGAAATAAATGGAAGTACGTAAAGCATAAACTTTGTGATTTTCTATCTTAATTTTTTGATACAAAAATACAGAAAAGTCTTGAAATTTACCATACGTTTGGCAAAAGCAAAAAGCAAAAAAAACTTGTTAATTTTTGAGTATTAACAAGTTTTACAGCGATTGTATTAAATAGTTATTTTTTCGTTATTTTCTTGGGGCTGAACTTCAAACTGTTTGCGTATTTCGGGTGGCATTCCTGCGACCGAATCAGCTCTGGTTTTGAGCAATTCGCCGTAGGCTTTGGCTTCTTGGGCTTGTCTGGCAGTCATGGTCGAGCCGTCTTCGCTCCAGCCCGGAGGTCCAAAAATGTACATAAATCGTCCTTTCCATGTTTTTGCTTTTTTTACGTCCCGAAAAATATCTCGGTATTCATGCGAAACAATGACCAACGGATTATAAGAATTGGGTTCTTTCAAAACGCCATAAATCGGGGGTTTGTCCGCTTCATTTTCCTGAAAAGTCCCAAATAATTTATCCCAAAAAATGAACATTCCGCCATGATTTCGGTCTAAATATTCCAAATTACAGGCATGATGTACTTTGTGCCGAATCGGCGTATTGAAAATATAATCCAAAAATCCCAAGCGCGGTACGTAATGATTGTGCAAAAAGAATTGATACACCGAATTAATTGCCATAGCCGTAAAAATCGTGAGCGGTTCAAAACCAATCAAAGGCATCCAAAGCCAAAAAATTGGCTTATAAAACAGTGTAAACCAACCATTTCGGAATCCTGTGGCAAAATGATAATCCCTTGAGGAGTGATGCACGATATGCGCCGCCCACAAGACCCGCACCGTATGGCTAAAACGATGATGCCAATAAAAATTGAAATCATCCCAAAGAATTGCCATAAACCATGCGAAGATACCGAAGCCAAATGATTCATAACCAAATAGTTGCAAACGAAAAGATTTGGTTAATTCAAAAATAAGGACAAACAAAATGAGGGAATACATTTTGGCAAGCGGTCCGACCACGCCCGCACCCAATCCCATGCCGATACTCGAAAGTGCATCTTTGGGCTTATATAAATGTGTTTCGTTTTTCCAATGCACCAAAAAATCAATGGCGATAGTCAGGAGAAAAATAGGTCCAAAAATAGTCATCACTTTTCCCGTATAAAGCGTATCGTAGGGGTTAAACGTATGAAAATGTTGGGCGATGATTTCTTGTATTGCTTCCATCATGTACAAAATGATTTGAGGTAAAAAAATACCTTGCGATATAGCAAAGTTTCGGGACAAAGATACGTTGCCTAAATTATTTGTCCCAAATTACAAGGCATAAAATCAAGGGTTTTGAGAAAAAATTTTGAGAAAATAAAGGCATTTTTGGGCAAAAAAATATTCGTAAAGGCTTTTTTTGTACTTTTGTCGAGTGATTTCATTTTTAATTTTAATCCCACAAAAACCATGAAAATTTGTTCAAATCCTTCAATTTGGACTTGGGTTCTGCTCGTATTTTTGAGCTTCGGATGCCAACACAGCCCCGAAAAATTGCCCCAACTCAAAAAAGCCTTCAAAGCACAAATTGATACGTTCGAGAAACAAAAAGAAAGAGCCAACAAACACGTCAGCAACGGCTTAAAGGAAATGTCAGTGTTGCAAGAAGTCTTACAAAATGCCGAAAATACTGACAAAGAATTTAACCGAGTGTACGGAAAATGGAAAAAAGTAAACAATAAAGTTGAAAAACTATACAAAGAATACGAAGACCTCCGCAAAAAAGCCGATGCCTTGTTTGATGCCTTAGAACGTCAAATCGGAAGCCTCAAAGACGAAAATAATAAACGAGATTTGTCGGTTGCCTTGCAAAAATCACGGGAAAAATACAGCGAAACCCTGAAAAATACCGAAGCCTCCATCGGCAAACTCCGAAAATTGCACGGCGAAGCCATCGACCAAGTGAAAGCACTCGAAGCCGCCGTAGCCATCGGACAACTTGATGACATCAGCACGGGCATGAAAAATATTCAAGGGCGAGTCAATGAAGTGATGGAAGAACTCAACACAAGTATCTCAGAATCAAAGAGTTTGTACGAAAGTCAAATGGGCAAATTATAATTTTTGATGCCCTCATCCGATACCACGCCCGATGAAAAATTTACTTAAACTAATATATCGTTTTAAATTTTATCTTTTTTCATGAAAAAAATTAATACTGCTTTAATTTCAGTCTTTTATAAAGAGGGCTTAGAGCCGATTGTCCGAAAATTAGCCGAACAAAACGTAACGATTTATTCGACAGGAGGTACACAAAAATTTATCGAAACGCTGGGCATCCCTGTTCAAGCTGTCGAAGATTTGACTTCTTATCCTTCGATTTTGGGTGGAAGAGTCAAAACCTTACATCCGAAAGTTTTTGGTGGAATTTTACGAAGAGATGACCATTCTACCGATTTGGAGCAAATCAAACAATACGAAATCCCCGCTTTGGATTTGGTTATTGTGGATTTATATCCCTTTGAACAAACCCTCGCTTCGGGCGCATCCGAACAGGATATTATCGAAAAAATTGACATCGGAGGAATTTCACTCATTCGGGCGGCTGCCAAAAATTTTAAGGACGTACTGACAGTTTCTTCACGCGAGCAATACGCTGATATTCTGCAACTTATCAGCGATAATCACGGTAATACTTCGCTCGAAGACCGTAAAAAATTTGCTCGAAAAGCCTTCGGAATAAGTTCGCATTATGACACCGCCATTTTTAATTATTTTAATACCGATAATCAAGAATTACAATTCAAACAAAGCATTCAGACCGCACACGTTTTGCGATACGGCGAAAATCCTCATCAAAAGGGTATTTTTTATGGTAATCTCAACGATGCCTTTGAACAACTACACGGTAAAGAATTGTCTTACAATAACTTAGTGGATATTGATGCCGCCATAGCCCTAATTGATGAATTTGAAGAATTGGCATTTGCCATCCTAAAACACACCAACGCCTGCGGCATGGCAACAGGCAAAACCGTCAAAGAAGCTTATCTCAAAGCTCTGCAAGCTGACCCTATTTCGGCTTTTGGTGGCGTATTGGTTGCCAATCGAGAAATTGATGCGGATGCCGCCGAAGAATTGCACAAATTATTCTTAGAAGTTTTGATTGCGCCTTCGTTTAGCAAGGAAGCCCTCCAAATTTTGAAAGGCAAAAAGAACCGTATTTTATTGTTGCGTAAAGATGTACCTTATCCTTCAAAAATGTTCAAAACATTGTTAAATGGCGTTATTGAACAAGCTAAAGATTTAACGATGGAAGTCGCTCCTGATTTTGAGGTAGTTACCAAACGAAAGCCCACCCACGAAGAAATCAAGTCATTAGAATTTGCCGTCAAATTGGTCAAACACGCAAAGTCCAATACGATTGTATTGGCAAAAGACGGACAATTATTTGCCAGTGGCGTAGGACAAACTTCCAGAGTTGATTCTTTGCAACAAGCCATTGCCAAAGCCAAACATTTTGGGTTTGAACTCAAGAACGCCGTGATGGCTTCGGATGCCTTTTTTCCGTTTCCTGATTGCGTGGAAATTGCTGATAAAGAGGGAATTAAAGCCGTTATTCAGCCCGGTGGCTCAATCAAAGACCAGCTTTCGGTCGAGTATTGCGATGAACATGGCGTGGCGATGGTTTTCACAGGAGTTCGACACTTTAAACATTAAATTTTCAAACGTGTGATTTCTATTTGAATAATACGATTTTTAGTAAAAACTGACTCTAAAATGAATTTTAATACTTATGTAAATTCAATATATGGTAGTCAGTTTTTATGCCTTTGTCCTTATGAATATCTATCATTTAAAATAATGATTCAAATTTAGCTTATCGTTTGTTTTTGAATAAATTGCCTTTGAATTGTTGCACAAAATCAAGATAAAAATATGACCTTACATTTTGAAAAATATCAGGGCGCAGGCAATGATTTTATTGTAATTGACGACCGCCAAGAAACCTTTAACTTTCGAGATAAAACTCTGATTTCCAGACTTTGCGACCGAAAATTTGGCATCGGAGCAGATGGGTTATTATTACTTCGGAATCATCCCGAAACCGATTTTCGGATGATATATTTTAATGCCGATGGTGGCGAAGTTTCTTTCTGTGGCAATGGTGCACGGTGTATCGTTCGGTTTGCACATTCGCTCGGAATCTTTGAAGAAAAGACCATTTTTGTAGCAAAAGATGGCATTCACGAAGCAGGAATCGCCAAAAATGGCATTTATCTCAAAATGATTGATGTGGAAAAAATTGAACCTTATCAGGAAGATTATTTGACAAATACAGGTGTTCCTCATTATGTAACTTTTCGGGAAAATATTGCAGAAATTAATGTTTTTAATTTAGGACACAAAATCCGTAATTCGGATGATTTCCGAGCCGAAGGAATTAATGTTAATTTTGTACAAATCCAAGATACAGAAAATCATTTGAAAGGCACGCACCCCAAAGATGTGGACTTTTCGGATTTGAAACCAAACCTATTTGTACGTACCTATGAACGAGGCGTTGAAGATGAAACCTTAGCCTGTGGAACAGGCGTAACTGCCTGTGTATTAGCTTCTTATGTATTTGGGTTTCAAAGCCCAGTAAGCGTCAAGGTCATGGGCGGAACGCTTGGCGTTTGGTTTGAAAAAACCGAAAAAGGCTTTAAAAATATTTACTTGGCGGGAGGATCGGATTTTGTATTTAAAGGAGAAATTCATGTATAAAAAGTAACGTAGTGGCGCACTAAAAAATATCACCATTTATTCCGTCCCTGACCTAAAAAATTCTTGTTGTAACAATGTTTTTGTATTTTTGGAAAAACCAATCAAACACATTTTTCCAATAAACACAGTGTAAACGTTACAAAATATGCAAGAAATCACTCCTTATCAGACGACCGAAAAAGTACGGATGGTTACCGCAGCCTCGCTTTTTGATGGGCATGATGCCGCCATCAATTTGATGCGAAGAATTATGCAGGCTTCGGGCGCAGAAATTATCCATTTGGGACACAATCGCTCTGTTAATGAGATAGTTGATTGTGCCATCCAAGAAGACGTACAGGCAATCGCCATTACTTCGTATCAGGGCGGACACGTGGAATATCTCAAATATATGTATGACCTGTTGCGTGCAAGAAATGCGGCACATATCAAGATTTTTGCAGGCGGAGGAGGTACAATTTTGCCTACCGAAATCCAAGAATTGCACCAATATGGCATTGACCGAGTTTATTCGCCTGATGATGGGCGAGAATTGGGTTTGCAAGGAATGATTAATGATGTGTTGCAAAAAGTTGATTTTCCAACCATTTCAGAAAACTTTGATTTTCAGGTAGATACGCTAAATACTGAAAATCATCAACTCATCGGACGATTAATTACATGGGCAGAAAATTATCCGCATCAAGCCCAAACCTTACATCAAAAATTAGCAGAAAAAACCTTATCAAAAATCATTCCAGTTTTAGGAATTACAGGCACAGGAGGCGCAGGAAAATCGTCTTTGGTTGATGAATTGGTCAGGCGATTTTTAATCTGTTTTCAGACCGAAAAAGTGGCAATTATCTCGATTGACCCTTCAAAAAGAAAATCTGGCGGGGCATTGTTGGGCGATAGAATCCGTATGAATTCCATTGATAATCAGCGTGTTTATATGCGTTCTTTAGCAACTCGGCAGGCAAATTTGGCAATGAGCGCACACGTCAAGGATGCCATTCAGATTTGTAAAACGGCGGGCTTTGATTTGGTCATTGTCGAAACTTCGGGCATCGGACAATCGGACACCGAAATTACCGAACATTCGGACGTTTCGCTCTACGTCATGACCTCCGAATATGGCGCAGCAACACAACTCGAAAAGATTGATATGATTGATTTTGCGGACGTTATTGCCATCAATAAATTTGATAAACGAGGTTCTTTGGATGCGCTTCGGGACGTGCGAAAACAATATAAACGCAATCGGAATTTATTCGCCATGCCAGACGAAGAATTGCCGATTTTTGGGACAATCGCCAGTCAATTTAATGATTCAGGCACAAATGTACTTTTTTCGGAAATTATCAAAAAAATTAATGAAATTGTACTTCATTCTACTTTAGAAAACTTTGAAAAGCCCATGAACTGGGCAAACCATGAATCCGAAAAAATCTTCATTATTCCTCCAGACCGAAGCCGATATTTGGCAGAAATTGCCGAAAATTCTGACCGTTACGATGCCTTCGTCAATCAACAAGTTCAGCTTGCTCGACAGCTTTACGGATTGCATCAAAGTATCGAACTTTTTAAGTCCGAATTGACTCAAAAATCTTCAACTTCATGGCAAGGATTGGCTGTCGGAACACAGCCCAAAACGGAAAATTTTTCGGAAATAATCTTGCCAGAAATTCAAAAAATCGAAACTGAAAATACGCCAGAATACTTAAAAATTTTGGTCGAAAAATACCACGAATTAGAACAAAAATTAGCCTTTGAAAGTCGGGAATTATTGCGCTCATGGAACGATACAATTCAGAAGTTTTCGGGCGATATTTTTGAGTATCAAGTTCGAGAAAAAATAATTCGTTTGGAACTTACAACTACCTCATTATCAGGCAATAAAATCCCAAAAATTGTCCTGCCCAAATATCGAGATTGGGGCGATTTATTACGTTGGATGATGACCGAAAATGTGGCGGGCGAGTTCCCTTATGCGGCGGGTGTTTTTCCATTGAAACGAACAGGCGAAGACCCCGCCAGAATGTTTGCGGGAGAAGGCGGCGCAGAACGCACCAATAAACGTTTTCATTACGTTTCGGAAGGACTTCCTGCCAAGCGACTTTCGACCGCTTTTGACTCGGTAACTTTGTACGGCGAAGACCCCGACCATCGCCCTGATATTTACGGAAAAATCGGTAATTCGGGCGTGAGTATCAGCACACTTGACGAGGCAAAAAAATTGTATTCGGGTTTTAATTTGGCACATCCCAAAACATCGGTTTCGATGACAATTAATGGACCTGCGCCGATGGTTTTGGCATTTTTTATGAATGCAGCCATCGACCAACAATGCGAAATTTATATCAAAAATCAGGGTTTAGAGGCTGAAATTGAACCCAAAATCAAGAATTATTTTGAAAAAATTGGCGTAGAGCGTCCCAAATATTACGGAGAATTACCCAAAACCAATGATGGCTTAGGCTTAATGTTGTTGGGAATGACAGGCGATAAGGTTTTGCCTCAAGAAACCTACGAAAAAATCAAAGCGGAAACCATTTCGCAAGTTCGGGGAACGGTGCAGGCGGATATTTTGAAAGAAGACCAAGCCCAGAATACGTGTATTTTTTCGACAGAATTTGCCTTACGTATGATGGGTGATATTCAAGCCCATTTTATCAAAAATCATGTTAAAAACTTTTATTCAGTATCAATTTCGGGGTATCATATTGCCGAAGCAGGTGCCAATCCGATTTCACAATTAGCCTTCACTTTGTCAAACGGTTTTACGTTCGTGGAATATTATTTGTCAAGAGGCATGAATATTGACGATTTCGCCCCGAATCTGTCGTTTTTCTTCTCCAATGGCATCGACCCCGAATATGCCGTTATTGGTCGGGTGGCTCGAAGGATTTGGTCTAAAGCCCTGAAATACAAGTACAACGCTAATGCTCGTTCGCAAAAATTAAAATATCACATCCAAACCAGTGGGCGAAGTTTGCACGCCCAAGAAATTAGTTTTAATGACATTCGGACAACGTTGCAGGCACTTTATGCGATTTATGATAATTGTAACTCCTTACATACCAACGCCTATGACGAGGCAATCACCACTCCGACCGAAGAAAGCGTCCGCCGTGCATTGGCTATCCAACTGATTATCAACAAGGAACTGGGTTTGGCAAAAAATGAAAATCCGTTGCAAGGTTCGTTTATTATTGAGGAGCTGACCGACTTGGTAGAGCAGGCGGTTTTATCGGAATTTCGGCGCATTTCGGAGCGTGGTGGTGTTTTGGGCGCAATGGAACGGATGTATCAACGCAGTAAAATTCAGGAGGAATCCATGCACTACGAAATGTTGAAACACCAGGGCAAAATTCCGATTATTGGCGTGAATACTTTTTTGGATTCCAAAGGCTCGCCAACCGTTGTGCCTGAGGAGGTTATACGAAGTACGACTGACGAAAAAGAGTGGGCAATTTCATCGCTTCGGGCGTTCCAAAAACAGCATGATGCGGAGCGAAATCATGCCTTGAAAAACCTTCAAAATACGGCACTTTCGGGCGGAAATATTTTTGCCGAACTGATAGAAACGGTCAAAACGTGTAGTTTGGGGCAAATTTCGGAAGCACTCTACGAAGTTGGCGGACAATATCGGCGAAATATGTAATTTTTTGTCTATTTCTTACCCGTCAGATTTTGTGAATCTGACGGGAATTTTTCTGTTTTTACTGGCTATATTCTGCCAAATATTTATAAAATAAAGGAATTGTTTCGATGCCTTTGAAGTAATTATAAATGTGAAAATGTTCGTTCGGCGAATGAATCGCATCAGAATGCAAGCCAAAACCCATCATAATCGAATCCACGCCTAATTTCTCCTTAAACATCGGCACAATCGGAATACTACCCCCCCCACGAACGGGTATCGGTTTGACCTTATAGGTATCTTCAAAAGCCTTAGACGCTGCGCGATACGCCTTGGATTGCGTAGAAATGACAGCAGGAACAGCTCCGTGATGCTTCGTAACTTTGATGGTTACGGATGATGGCGCAATCTGATGTAAATAACTGATAATCAATGAAGTAATTTCTTCGTGGTCTTGATTTGGCACTAAGCGCATCGAAATCTTGGCAGTCGCCTTGGCAGGCAAA
>CAZNYR010000064.1:19147-23586 GCA_964577275.1 uncultured Cytophagales bacterium
CCAATGTCGGTCGAATCGAAAGACGTTCCAAATTGGTATAACCCACTTCGCCAGCCGTATCTGGGATGCCGATAGATTGCTGATATTCAGCCTCATCATAAGGAATCCGAGCAATTTCGGCACGCGCCGCCGCTGATAGTTCTATGACTTTATCATAAAATTGTGGAATCAAAATTTTACCATTTTCGTCTTTCAACTTTGCTATCATCTGCGCCAGCACCTGAATCGGATTGGCAACCGCTCCGCCATACAATCCCGAATGCAAATCCCGATTTGCGCTTTTTACCTCCAGCTCGATATAACTTAGCCCACGAAGTCCGACCGTAATCGAAGGTAACTCCTTGGAAATCATGTCTGTATCCGAAATCAGAATCACATCCGTTTTGAGTTTTTCTTGTTGATTTTCGACAAACCACATCAGCCCCGAAGAGCCATTTTCCTCCTCGCCTTCAAACATAAATTTGACATTACAAGCCAAGGCATCGTGCTTCATCATCGCCTCAAATGCCTTGATATGCAAATACATTTGTCCTTTGTTATCGGAAGAGCCGCGCGCATAAATTTTTCCATCCCGAATCACAGGCTCAAAAGGAGGCGTTTCCCAAAGTTCGTAAGGGTCAGCGGGTTGCACATCATAATGTCCATAAACTAAGACAGTGGGCAATTTCGGGTCGATAATTTTTTCGGCATATACAATCGGATAAGATGGCGTTTGGCAAATTTCCACATTTTCTGCGCCAGCATTCCGCAATTTATCTGCCACAAAATCAGCCGCTTCCAAAATATTTTCCTTAAACGAAGGGTCGGTACTGACCGAAGGAATTTTTAGGAAATCAATCAATTCCGAAATCAAACGTTCTTGATTTTCTTGTATGAAGGTTTGCATAATAATACACTTTGTTTATTGGTACTGAAAACAAAGATACCATAAATTGCGGTTGCATGAAATTTTTTGGCACAAACTTATGCCACTCAATTCGTTTGCTGGCAGATTTCGCCCCAAATCAGGACATAAGGCTTCGATTTATTGAAGGCAAAAGCCCTTTCATTCAGTAGCTTAATCGCTCCTTGAGGCGTATATTCCGCATCAAATAAAATCTCAAAAGGTGGAATTTTATCTGTAAAAGTCAGCACATAATCCGTCTGATTGCTTGTCCATTTGCCTTTATAATGCACCGTATCTTTGAAGGCTTGGGCGTACATCTGGCGGTCTGGCGGAATCAAAACATACAACGAAAAGGTATAATTCTGATTCATAATCAACTGAATATCAACTTGATTGCCTTGCGTAGCGTATTTATGAAGCGTTTGGGCGGATGCCGAAAAATGACCAAAAAATAATCCTATCAACAGCACATATATCGTGTTTCTCATCGATTGTTTTGGGTTTAGGTTTCAAAATACAATATTACAAAATTGTGAACTAAATATTAAATTAAAATCAATGAAGATAGTAAAAGCGTAAGATTATCAGACAAATTCCCTTTTTTAGTATCTTCAAATTATCAGACAACACATCACTTTTAATTCTCGAAAAAAATGCCAAAAATTATCATACTTTATAGCTTTATATTTAATTTTATTTCTTGTTTAAATGCAAATCAAGATTCCTTGAAATTAATCCATGATTACGCCAAACTTCTTGAACCTTCCGAAGCCATTTTTTTGGAAAAACGCCTACAAAATTATGCCCAAAAATCAGGCATCAAAATTTATATCGGCAATCTCAAAACCATCGGACGAAAAGACATAAAAACCTATGCTTCCGATTTGTTTGAAGGGCTGGCACTTTCAGAAAATGAAAAAAATAAAGCCGTCATTATTTTAATTAGCCAAAAGGAAATGCAAGGCATCATTTACGAAGGAAAAATGCTAACACCTTATTTATCAGACAATTTAAAACAACATTTGATGCAATCTTTGCTCATTCAGGCATTCAAAAAAGATGCGTATTTGCCTGCTTACGAATTAATTTTTGTGCGTTTAGAGCAATTATTTTCCGAAAAAATTACTCCAGAACAACTCCAAAATCAGCTCGGTCAGGAGAGCCGTCCTGCGCCCGGTTTGTTTTTCTATTTGCAATTATTGATGTTCATTTCGTTATTTGTTGTGGTTTTGGTGCTATTCGGAAAAAGTGTATTTCGGAAAAAATAAACTCCAATAAAACGATTCAGAATACTAAATCTAATTCTTATAAAAATGCAATTTATACTCAAAAAAATGCTTCAGGAAAATCGTCTTTTTTTCGGATGCTTTGTTTTATATTTGGTCATAGGCGGAATTTTGCTCACACAAATTGACCAAGGCGATGCGGTTTTATGGGCAAATGCCACGTATGAACCTGTTAAAAATTTCATTTTCAGGTATTTAACGCATCTCGGCGATGGCTTGTTTTTCGTGGGTGTCATCCTGATTTTTCTGGGGATTCGGTATGATTATGCCTTGATGTTGGCGGTTAATTTTGCGCTAACAGGCATATCGGTTGTACTGCTCAAACGACTTTTTGGGATGCCTCGCCCTTTGGCATTTTTTTCGGAAATCGGTGATTTACAGCTTATTGAAGGTGTAAAATTATACAAAAATCATAGCTTTCCGTCAGGACATTCAGCCACAGCATTTTCATTGTTTTGTGGCTTAATCTTGATTTCTAAGCACAAAAATTTAGGCATTTTTTATTTTTTGTGTGCCTTATTTGCCACATTTTCAAGGATTTATTTGGCACAACATTTCTTTATTGATACGTATTTCGGTGCAATTTGGGGGGTGTTTTTGGCAGTCTGCACGTATCTCATTTTTGAAAATCAATCGGAATTTAAGAAAAAAAAATGGCAAAAAAACGTATTTAAACGATAATTTATCAAGGACTTACGTCAGTTTGAGGAATGTTGTTTTGGTTCGCCTCCTCACAAAAAAACTCCAGCAAGGCATTTCGGGTATTGGGTTTGAATTTTTTGACCATTTCCCAATCTTGGCAGGCTTTCGTTACATCGTTAATCTCCGTAATATACATGAGCGCACGCTCCAAATATGGCTGTGAGTCGGTCGGATTATGAGCAATTATATCGGCATAATAGGTCAGGGCTTTGTCCAATTCTTGGTGATCACGGGCTTTGCGGGCGAGCTTCCAAAGGATTTCCATATTTTGATATTTCTCCCTGATTTTCAGATAGTTATATAAAATATACGTACTATCATACTGATTGAGTTCGAGATAAGAATACATCATTTTTTTGTATAAATCACTCGTATCCATCACACTCAATAAATGCGTAAAGTCTTGCAATGCCAATTTGGCAGATTCTGGAGTTTTGAGGCGTTGATAAGCCTCTCCACGAAGAAGTTGATATTCAGGATGATAGACCTCCGTGATGAGAATTGCCTGATTAATCTGATAAATTGCCTCATTCGTATAACGTCTTTCTAATGCCAGAACTCCCTTCAAATATCTGGCACGAGCATACGCACTATCGGCGGCGACCGAAGAGGTTATTAACTGGTCAGCTTCCATGATATGACCTGATTTATAGGCAGTTACGGCTTGATAATAACACAGGCGCGCATACAAATTCGTAACCGAATTGACTAAGAAGAACATATAAATCATCACAATCAGTGCAAATACAGAAGACTGCCAATGTGTCAGGTAATGGTCTGGTTTTTCTGGTTTTTTGTAATACGTGGGCGAATATTGTCGATACGATACCAGATTCGGAGAAATGGTCAGGTGATTATCGCACATCAAATTTTGGTCGTAAAGGGCTTTTTTGTACGGGTCTGAAAGGATTTGATAGGCAATATTAATCTCTTTGAATTTTTCTTCGGCTTCGGGATTATCAGGATTTTTATCAGGATGATATTTAACTGCCAACTTTTTGAAGGCTTTTTTGATGTCTTGCTGTGGAGCAAAGAGCCGAACGCCTAATATTTCGTATAAATTTAACACGTTTTGGGATGTATGTTGAGAAACCCAAGCAACCTATCTGAGTCAGAATAAACACAAAACAATTTAGTCAAAGATATAATTTTTTTTCGGGATTTGATAAATTTTAACGTTTTAGGATAAGCACGAAAAAAGGGAAAGTTTCAATTATCGAAACTTTCCGTTCATCAAAAAGAAGTTCTAATGCATTGATTATCAAACTTTTATAACAATGAAATTCCTGTCATTTCGGCAGGTTTTTCGATGCCCATGAGTTCCAGAATTGTAGGAGCTAAATCGCCCAATTTTCCATCTTTAATCGGTTTTTGGTATTCTTTATCCACCAAAATACAAGGCACTAAATTAGTCGTATGCGCTGTATGTGCCGAGCCATCAGGATTTCGCATATATTCGGCGTTTCCGTGGTCAGCAATAATGATGGTGGTATATCCATTTTCGAGTGCTGTTTGTGTTACGGCTTGGGCGCAGGAATCGACTGTTTCACAGGCAGTTACGACTG
>CAZNYR010000065.1:0-2778 GCA_964577275.1 uncultured Cytophagales bacterium
TGCGTTTTTGCATACTCGGCAAAGATAGGCACTTTTCAGAAAAAAATGTGTTTTTAGCCTAAATTTCTGCTCCAAATCCTGAACTTTGAATCTGACGGACATTCACCGTACACGATAGTCAATAAGATTAAACGATTAATCCATCAAAAATATGTTTACTGCTTCATTAATTACTAAATTTAAAGGACTGGAAACACCCTTTTATTATTATGATACCACGCTGTTAGCCAACACGTTAGCTGAGGTCAAACGGCACGCAGACGCATACCAATTTACGGTACATTATGCCGTCAAAGCCAATACAAATCCGCATCTGATGCGCCAAATTGCAGGGGCTGGCTTGGGTGCAGATTGCGTCAGCGGGAACGAAATTACGCAAGCATTGGCAGTTGGTTTTAAGCCAGAACACATTGTTTTTGCGGGCGTGGGCAAATCTGATAAAGAAATTTTGACCGCCTTAGAAGCCGATATTTTTTGCTTTAATTCGGAATCCGTGCAGGAACTTGAGATTATTAATCAATTAGCCGAAAAAACAGGCAAAATCGCCCGAATTGCCTTGCGCCTGAATCCCAATGTCAAGGCTGATACGCATAAATATATCACAACGGGACTCGAAGAAAATAAATTTGGTATCAGTTTAAGCCAATTAGATTTGGTTATCCAAACCTTAGAAAAGTGCAATTTTTTAGAATTAGTCGGCGTGCATTTTCATATCGGTTCGCAGATTGTTGATTTAGAAAATTTCAAAACGTTGTGCCTGCGCTTAAATGAAATTCAAAACACATTTGAGGCGCAATATTTTCCGCTCCAACACATTAACGTTGGCGGTGGTTTGGGCATTGACTACCGAAGTCCAGAGCAAAATCCGATGGCAAATTTTGAGGCGTATTTCAAAATTTTTGCCGAAAATGTAGAGCGTCGTCCCGAACAACAAATCCATTTTGAATTGGGGCGTTCGATTATTGGACAATGTGGAAGCCTGATAACCAAGGTGTTATATCTCAAAGAAGGCTTAAAGAAAAAATTTATTATTGCCGATGCAGGCATGAATGACCTGATTCGTCCTTCTCTGTATCAGGCATATCACAAAATCGAAAACCTAACTTCCGATTCCCAAAATTGGGAGCTATACGATGTCGTGGGTCCTGTTTGCGAATCGGCGGATTGTTTTGATAAAAATGTTTCCTTGCCCAGCACGCAACGCGGTGATTTATTAGCAATTCGGTCGGCGGGGGCATACGGCGAGGTGATGATTTCGACCTATAATCTTCGGGATAGAGCCAAATCTTATTATTTAGATTCTTTGTAAAATACAATTTTTAACGTAAATTTTATGCCCTATTTAGGCTAAAATTTACGTTAAAATCGCTTCGCAAGTTACTTGAGTTTGATATGGATTTTGATATAAAAACCACCGCCAAAACGCCCTATTTTATTGGTATTTCTTATAAATCACATCAATTTTTCGGGCTAAATCATAATCTTTTTGCGTTACGGTATTGCCCGCATCATGTGTCGTGAGTTCGATTTCCACTTGATTATACACATTTGACCAGTTTGGGTGATGGTTCATTTTTTCTGCCACAAATGCCACTTGCGTCATAAAGCCAAATGCTTCTATAAAATCCTGAAAATCAAACTTTTGTATTAGCTTATTTTCTTTTTCTCTCCAAGCCATAATTTTTAAGATTGATTTAATTAATATATTTTAAGCGTACTTATTGTCACAAAATTAATTCAAAAAAGGTTAAAAATGTCATTAAAATTGCTAAAAAGTTCATTTTAATCGTTACAAATAATTAATTTAACTTAACTACCAAATTAAAAAAATGAAACTATTTTTTTAATTTGGTCAGACAATTAGTCCGCTTTAAAAACAAATTTTTTGTAATTTTGATGGCATCAGAAAACAGAAATACTCCCATAACAACTTCGTTCAAATTTTAATTCATTACTTATTTAATTCAAAAATCAAACAATTAATTAAATTATGGGACAGGTACTTGCCATCGGAATTGTTACGGAGTGTGTAACTTCCAAAAAAAACGTAGAAAAAGCGGGAATAAGTCAAGATGAACTGATTGTAGAAATGAAACGCAAGACGCATTTTGACCCTACAATTTATGATATTTCGGAAACGGAAAATTCATATCACTTCCAACTAAAGACAGAAATTATTGAGAATCAATTAGTTCTGTTCTTAGAGAAATTTTATCCATTCATTTATCCTGACAAACCTGATTATGAAGAAACGCTTGAAACATTACGAAACACCGCTCCTTCAGAATGGTTGGCATGGGCAAACCGAAAAAGTGCCGAAGAATTCCAGATTGACCATTACGGCACGGCAGAATATATTTATTTTAATAAACCATTCAGTCCCGCTATCACGATTGACTCGACTTCTATCATGCTTTCACACGAAGGTAAAACTATGATGGAAACATTTGGCAGGCAATTCCACTTTTTTAAATATTGCATTCAACAAACTTTTTCCGAATTTTCGATAGCCAAAGCCTTACGCGTGTATATTTCGGGTTAAGTTCAAAAATTATCATAGAAAAAACCACGCATTTCAATCCAAAATTATGGAACAAGTCAAGCTCGGATTACGAGAAAACTGGAAGCAGTTTACGCTGTTAGTCATTGTAAATGCCTTTGTAGGCGGTATGGTGGGTATGGAACGCAGCATATTTCCACAATTTGCGGAGTTAGAATTTGGCATTGCCTCAAAAACGGCGGTGCTTTCTTTCATCACGGCTTTCGGGATTACGAAAG
>CAZNYR010000065.1:2788-5445 GCA_964577275.1 uncultured Cytophagales bacterium
TATTATACAGGCAAATTAGCCAATCGCTACGGAAGGAAAAATCTGCTGCTCGTGGGTTGGATAATTGCTATTCCAATCCCATTTTTGCTAATATATGCCACGAGTTGGTTTTTGGTCATTTTTGCAAATATTTTGCTGGGTATCAGTCAGGGTTTGACCTGGAGCAGTACTGTCGTCATGAAGATTGACCTTGTAGGAGAAAAAGACAGGGGAACTGCCATGGGTATCAACGAGTTTGCGGGATATTTTGCGGTGGGTTTGGTGGCATTTTTTACGGGATACGTGGCGAACCAATATGGTATCACGCCTTATCCATTTTATATCGGCATTTTTATTTCAATTTTTGGACTTTTAATGACCATTTTTTGGGTAAAAGATACACGCATTTTTGTCCAAAAAGAAAGCACCACAGACCAAACGAAAACCCTAAATCATGTATTTTTCCAGACCACTTTTAGGGATAAAACCTTGAGTTCGGTTACGCAGGCAGGATTGATAAACAATCTTAATGATGGAATGATTTGGGGACTTCTGCCCATTTTGCTATTATCGTTACATTACGATAATGAAAATATTGGCATCATTACGGCGATTTATCCCACTATTTGGGGCATTGGGCAATTATTTACGGGCAAAATGTCTGACCATTATTCCAAGAAAAAAATGCTATTTTGGGGGATGTTGATGCAAAGCATCGCCATATTATGTATTCCGTTTACGGAAAAATTTTACGTATTAGCCTCACTTTCAGCGATTTTAGGATTTGGAACGGCTTTGGTATATCCTACTTTTTTGTCCACGATTGCGGCGGCAACCACCCCACACCAAAGAGCCGAAAGCATCGGCACATTCCGACTTTGGCGTGATTTGGGTTATGCTTTTGGGGCAGTGGTTTCGGGCGTGATTGCGGACTTTTTCGGAGTCAATTACGCCATTTTATGTATTGGAATATTCACCATGATTTCTGCTTTGATTATCCAATTTCGGATGCCTAATAATCCTGCAACCAAAAATTGAAAATGATGTCATTTGGACTTACCAATTTGTAAATCATAAAGAATTATTTTTATAATTTATTTATTTTATTTTCTCAAAAAAATACAATTTTATTAAACTCAAAATACTCTTCATTTATTCATATTTCAAATTTCCAAAAACCAGCCCCCAAACGCTCATCTTTCATCAAACGAAAAGATATTCGGAAGGGCTAAACTGGTATCAAAATCCAACGCATTCATTTATTTTTTGATAAAAAATTCATCGAAGAATTATCTGATTTGACCGTTATTTTAGTTGGCTTTGACGAAATGAAGCCCATTTGAGCGACAGGTCAGGAATTATTTAATCCCTCCAAAAGTTGATAGAAGTGAATGTGGAAAAAGCATTCATACCCGTAATTCGCTCAAACAACAACTAATTTCAATCAATTAAAAACCTTGATTTTTAAATTATTACAAAATAACAAGGCATCAAAACAAGACCATGAGTTTGTACGACCAATTCACAAACAACGTATCAGATTGACAGACGAACTTTATGATTTAATGCGCTAATTTTTTGTATTGGCAAACTCCACATTTTTAAGACTTGACTTCAAACAAACTACTAATTCATGCCGATATGCACTTAAAAATTTTACTTTTAACGATTGGAATTTGTGTATCTATTTCTGTCTACTCAAACGCCCAAACGAATCCAGCAATCTATTTTAAGAAAGGGCATCGTTCGGAAAAACATAGGATACAAAATCTTGGTAAAGTACAATTTAAGCCCGTCAGTAATACTGTACCGAAAGGACGTTTTCATTCGGTCAGTATTGCTGATTTTTGGTATCAACACACCCCCACCAACGACCAATATAATTTCATTTGGTGGTCGCCTTTTTTGAAAGGAGGCGCAGGAATCGTAACTCGTCCCGATGGTACTTCGACTCAATATGCGGGCGGTTTTTTCCATCCCAAACTCAAACAAGGTGAAATTATTACGGCTGGACATTATGTAAATAACGGATTATCAACTTCTTATGAACTCAAAGCCGAATATCGATTTCCGAATCGCACGGGTATCGGTGGCGGGGTGGTCGATTTTGGCGAAACGCAAACGATGTTCCTTAAAACTGACTTTCTGAACAGCATCGGAAATTATAATTATATCTTAGGATTGATTTGGCATCGTGTCGAAAAGACTTGGCTACCAGGTAGTTATGGTATTCTTTATGATGCGAATGCCTTGCTTGGTTTTGGATATGACGGCGAAGAATGGCGGGCAACTTTGGGCTATATTGCGCCCGAAAATCATAGTCGAATCCGACCTGCTTTTGAACTATTTTGGTTAGACCGAAATCCGGGAATACTGGCAAATAATCGGTTTATTTTGTTCATGGGAACGTTGGGCTATCGAGGTGGAATTTTGAGCCAATCCGCACGCATCGGGCGCGCTATGGGCGCATCGGGTTTGGAATACAGTAATCCCATTATCTTTTTGGGTCCTTCGTGGAATCGCCTACTTAATGTCTGGGAACAAGGCGGCATTGCCGATATTCGGACGGTATTTTTTGAGAACAGCGAAAAGAATTATTCTGCCAAAACCGAAGCCATTTTTTGGGCATTTCAGCTTGACCGCAAACAAAACATTTTGGATGGTATTTTTGCAGGCGG
>CAZNYR010000065.1:5455-12458 GCA_964577275.1 uncultured Cytophagales bacterium
TCTCCAAGCAGGATCGGTTTCAGCTTTCCTTCGATGACGGCCACGAGCGCCTCGGCCGGTATCTGCTCTGTCCACGCCTCTCCCACTCCGAATAGGCCGTTATCGGCTCGAATAACGAGCAATAGAATCTGCTTTTCAGACCACACGTTCCGCACATTCCGCAGGCGGTTATCATATCGCCACGAACGTAAGTCATTCATTTGGAGCAAGTTTGGGTATCAAACATCGTATCAAAAAGTTAGGATTTATGGCGCAATCCGAATATGATTTTAAGCTCCAAAATCTGACCATCAATGCGGGTATCAGTATGTTATTTCAGTAATTATTCGACCTCAATTTTGAGGGCTTCACTCTGATTCATATCCGAATTGAGTACAAAAATTTTCCGAAATTTTCCCGCCTGAATTTCAATTGTGGCGGTGTTTGGCGGAATTTCGCCCAGATTTTCGGCTTTCAAGACCAACGTATTGAAAATTTTATCCAATTTAACATTTATTTTGTGCTTTTTTTGGGTCAGTTCGTGTTTTGATAATATTTCTATCTGATTGATTTTCAGGGTAATGACATCGCCATCCTCACGGTCATTATCCCAGACTTTAATTTTGAGTTTTGCAGTCGGAATTTTAATTTCTCGGACAATTTTTGTGGCTCGGATTCGTGGACGCTTGAGCAAAATTGTCCCATCAGCGCAAGGATGTTTTCGTTTTCCTCGATAGCTCCAGCCCTTCCATTCGCCTTCCAAATATTCAAAATCGGCATCAAAGCGATAACGTAAATCCGATTGATTAAAACAATAAATGTATTTGCTGCGCTCCAAAATTTTGTCTAATGTCTTGTAAGTCAGGATACTATCCTTATAATTTGCGATGGCTGTAAATCGGGCATGGTCTGTCGTATCGGTTCGCAAAGCCACTTCATAAAAGCCCACATACTGTCCATCGGGTTCTTTTTCGAGTGTCAAGGTCAGAAAATGCGTTGGGTTTCCATGTTCCCAAAGTCCTTTTGCCCAATACATTTGATAACCTTTTTTTTGGGAGGCATCCAGACTTTGGTCTAATACTCCTCGCCAAACGCCCTCCATCTCTTGTGCCGATAGAGAAAAACAAATGAACATCAGTCCTATGAATCCGATTAGTTTTTGCATCCGAAATAGTATTTGTCGTAAACTGAAAGCCAAATATAACCCAAAAAAAATTAGGAATTTTGAGGCTGATTGATAACCTTGTTTTGTGAATTTCCGTAAAAAGACTTACATTTGCATTTTGGAAATAAGTGAGGGATAATTCAGCAACTCATAAATAAAGCTGGCATCAGTTTTGTTTGTGTGTTATTTTTTTGTGCCTATCCGTAACGAAAGCAGTTTTGATGGATTTGAAACTGCACCGTTTTATGCTTCGGAAAACGACCGAAACAACGTACTGCAAGGACATAAAGTGAGCCGTAAATCAAACAAAGTCGGTTTTGAAGCCATGCCTCCATCATTTGGACGCATCGTTTTTAGGTTCGTTATTATCAATTAAATTAAAAAAATTATTAGTTATGTCAAACATATCGTATTACACCAAAGAAGGATATAAAAAATTAAAGAATGAGTTGCACGAACTCAAGACCAAAGGGCGTTCCGACATGGCAAAACAAATCGCCGAGGCACGGGACAAAGGCGATTTGAGCGAAAATGCGGAATACGATGCCGCCAAAGACGCACAAGGAATGTTAGAGATGAAAATCGCCAAATTGGAAAATATCGTGGCAAATGCACGCATCATTAATGAAGGAAATATTGATACCTCCAAAGTATCCATTCTTTCGACAGTCAAGATTAAAAATCCTGCCAATAAAAAAATCATGACTTATACGCTTGTTTCGGAAGAGGAAGCAGATTTAAAGAAAAATAAAATTTCCGTCAAGTCGCCCATCGGACAAGGCTTATTGGGCAAAAAAATAGGCGAAATTGCCGAAATCAACGCCCCGCGTGGCACCATGAAATTTGAAATTATGGATATTTCCTTAGGCTAAATTATTCCGATAACACCGCTATTTTACCTCAAGAAAATACGAAAAGCCGTTGCCAAATTGATTGGATAACGGCTTTTTTGGTTCAAATTGAAAAAATAAAGTCCTAAATAATTGCTTTTCCAGTCAAAAAACCGAAAATTTGAGAATTATACCAAACCTTACATGAATCCACGATGGAAAAAGATTTGCAAAGTATCCGAAACTCCTTAGTTTTTCTGGTCGCTATTCTGATAATTTATCTCATTTCATTGCTTTCGCCCCTCCTGATTCCGCTCACTTTGGCGTTATTTTTTGCCATTTTGTTGCAGCCTGTGTTAGCGTGGTTTGAACGCCAACATATTCCTTTTGTCATCAGCTTAACCATTATTGCGGCAGGTGCCATCAGTATTTTAGCCCTGATTGGGACGTTAATTTATCAAACAGCCAAACAAATTGCCTCCCAACAAGACAAACTCACCGCACAAATCCAAGCCAAATTGACGGGAACACTCCAAAAATTAAGCGTACTTTCGGGCGAAACCATCGACATCAATGATGTGTTGGGACACGTTTCCAATTTTATTTCATGGGAAAAAATCTTCAAATATACGGGGTCTTTTGCCGAAGGATTGGGCGATTTTTCGGGGTCATTTTTTATGACTTCCCTGTATTTGGTGGCGTTCTTGAGTGGCATTTTGCAATACGAAAAATATATCCATTATCTCGAAGGCGCACCCGCCAAGCCCACCGAAAAAGATAGCGAAAGTCGGATGCTCAAAGCCTTTGAACGCATCAAAAGTTCGTTGGTAACTTATGTGAAAATCAAGTTCTTAATCAGTTTGGGAACAGGCGTTTTCTATTCCGTAGTCTGTTTATTTTTCGGCATTGATTTTGCCATTTTTTGGGGATTTTTGGCGTTCATTCTCAATTTCATTCCTACGGTTGGCTCGATTATTGCCACCATTCCGCCCCTACTTTTGGGCTTGGTGCAGTTGGATTCTTTGGGTATGGCATTGTTTATGAGCACACTTTTATTAGCCGTACAACTAATTTTCGGAAATGTGGTCGAACCCAAATTGACGGGCGATAGACTTTCGCTCAATACCGTGATGGTCATTTTGGGATTGGTGTTTTGGGGCTATTTGTGGGGCATTACAGGCATGATTTTATCCGTACCGTTATTGGTATTAATCAAAGTGATTTTAGAGCAAATGCCTGATGCTAAGATTTTAGTAAAATTAATGGGCGACCCCAACCTAAAATAATTCATACGGTTTTTCGATACTCCATTCAAGCAAAAAATAACGATTCTTTTGCCAAAATATTATTTTATTTTTCTGATAATCAAGAAGATACCAATTTCTGAAAGGCGTTACTTTATCCATGACAGATACATTTTTCGAGCAATTAAATCAATTCGGACGGGCGAGCATTCCCTTCGTTTTTTTAGTGGATTTTGAACTCAAAAAGCCTGTGGTTTTCCCTATTTCGGCGGTCAATCCAGAAATATTTTTGTATCAATTTCAAGACATCAAAAATTATCATTTTTTTAAGACAACAACAAAACCAATCAAATTAAAGAAATATCCCATTTCGTTTGAAAGGTATCAAAAATCTTTTGCCCTTGTCCAAAAACATTTGCGTTACGGCAATTCGTATTTGGTCAATTTGACCTTCCCGACTCGGATTGATTTAAATTACGATTTAAAAACGATTTTTTATTTAAGTCAAGCCAAATATAAAATTTGGTTTCGGGACGAATTTGTCTGTTTTTCGCCCGAAACCTTTATCAAAATTCGGGATGGAATTATCTCGACTTTTCCGATGAAAGGCACCATAAAAAGTTCATTACCAGAGGCTTATCAAAAAATATTGCACGACAAAAAAGAATTTGCCGAACACGCCACCATTGTCGATTTATTACGCAACGACTTGAGTCGGATTGCCGAAAATGTGCAGGTCAAACGATTTCGTTTTGCGGATGAAATCCAGACCGATTCGGGTGAAAATTTACTTCAAATCAGTTCGGAAATTATCGGCAAATTACCCCAAAATTACAAGGAAAATATCGGAACAATTCTCCAAAAATTATTGCCTGCGGGGTCGATTTCGGGTGCGCCAAAAACTCAAACTTTTGCAATAATCCAAGAAGCCGAAGGCTACGAACGAGGATTTTATACGGGCATTTGTGGCTATTTTGACGGCACCAATCTGGATTCGGGCGTGATGATTCGGTTTATCGAAAATACTTCCGATGGATTCTTATTCAAAAGCGGAGGCGGAATCACGACACAAAGCGAGGCGCAAAGCGAATATCAAGAAATGTTGGATAAAGTTTATTTGGCGTTTCGGTAAACTAAATTTTAAACCTATTTTTGTTTCATCAAAATTAATTGCGTTTGGTCGGCTATACAAAAAGCCAACAAGACAAGAAAATAAACCAAATTTATTAAAAATGTCATATTTAGGAATACTTTTGCAGGCGAGCGGTTCGTCTTTTCAAGGCACAGCACAAATTTTGTTAATGGTCGGAATGTTTGCCGTCATGTACTTTTTGATGTTGCGCCCTCAACAAAAAAAGCAAAAAGCACAACGCAAATTTACTGAAGAGATGCGAAAAGGCGATGATGTCGTTACGATGAGCGGAATGCACGGCAAAATTACAGAAATGGACGACAAAATAGTTACGCTGGAAGTTGCGCCCCGTGTGAAAATCACGTTTGACCGCAGCTCCATTTCTTATGAAGCCACGAAAGCCCTGAAAGGAGAGGAAAAAAAGTAGCAAAGTGGCTTAAAAAGTTAAAAAAAGTGATGCGTATTGAAAAATTCTTACATTTCCAATACGCATCACTTTTTTCAGATTTATGAATTTTAGGTTATCCGCCGTATTTGGCTTTCCATTCCTTTAAGGCTTTTTTCCACGCTTTCTTAGAATCAAAATCATCTCGTGCAGGCTTTGCAGGAGTTTCTTCTGGCGTAACGGTATTTTCTGCCACTCCTTCTTCGCTTCCTGCTTGAGTTTCACCGCCTTGTCCCGTATATTTTACCGTAACATCCACGTAACGTTCTTTATCTTCAGGCTTAAAAGTAACGTCTTTTTTGATGCTCACAATATCATACGGATACAGGGTGGATTCCGCTACCTGTACTCGGATGTCCTCTCGATTCCCTTCTTTTGGGAGGTATTTTTGCGCTTTTACGTAATCTCCGTAATAAATTTCGTTGGTATTTCGCCCAATAATTTTGAAAGAACAAGGTTTTTGGTCTTGGATGCCTTTAAATCGAACGATGACCTGCTTCTCAAATTCTCGCTTAAATACGAAAGTCAATTTGCTATCTGCCGCATCAAGGTCTTCGACCGTAAAATCGTTTTCGTGCAAGCCCGAACAGTTATCTACCGTAACGATAATTTTTTTCGCTTCGGGATAAATCGGAATCGTTTTTCGGATACTTCCTGTTTTGAAGCGTTGCGCCTTTGAAATTTCAATCATAAATTCCTCGCTCGTATTTAATAATACGTTGTCGTCTTTGTCATAATATCGAATCAAGGCAACATGGTAAGGACGTTCACTGTTTACAACCGAAACCGTAATGGTTGCAAAACGCTCTGCCTTCGGCGACTGTGCGTAGGCAATAGGGCTAAGCAAAATAAAGGCTAACAGCATGGTTAGCAATAAATTCGTTATTTTTTTCATAAATTTTCTGTTTGTTTTAATTCGGACAAACTTTATTCAAATCAATTTATTTTAAATATTAAAAAAATACTTTTGCTAAATACACAAACAAATAAACTGCCATTTTATTTCTGTGGCGCATTTATGGTGCGAGTTCGGTCTTGCCTGCCACCCGAATATTTCCAAATTGTATCTCAAACCCGCTGGACTGGCTGGCATCAGGTATAAAAACGGCTTCGATTTGCTTAGGAACTCGGTCGCCATACACGATATTTCCCTTATCATCCCGTTTGATATATTCCTGATACACCGTGATTTGCGCGATATAATTTTGTTGATGTCTTCGGATTTCGCCAATTTCTGGAGGCTGATACCACGAAATTTCGGTTTTTTGCGCCGAATTAGGCTTATAAAAAGCCTTCAAATAAGTCGCAATCATTTTTTTAGAAATCCGTTGGGACAATCCAGACGTTTCGATTATCCGTTGCTTATCCATGAACAAAGATAATGTTTTTTGGGTCAGTTCCCTACTTTCGGTATCCTTACCCTCCGTACCAATTTGTGCCAAACGAGAAATATTTTGCTGAAAATTTTGGGTAATTCGTAGGCTTTGCTGACGTAAAGTTTGTTGAATTTTAGCATCAACGGGCTGGGTTTCGATTGGAATTGTCGAAATTTCCTGCCTCAAATGGATGTTATTTTTAGGACGTTTTTCCTGAATTTCATCTTTTTTTGGGGCTTTTGCAGCCGCCTCCGCATCAACAATTTCTTGGCTCACCGAAGTCGAAATTTGTGCAATTGCCTGCGGATTTTGTGTCCCGCCCGAATGCCCGATAGTCAAGGCGCGACTACGGTTAATGACATTATCCCAATCTTCGGATTCCCGAATCGCCTGAATGACACCGCCCGTAAAAACACCACCCTCCGAACTTAACGCCAGTTCGGATTGCTCGCGCGCAACGTGATTATTAAAAAACAATTTGCCCGAACTTTTGAGGAATAATTTTTCATAACCAGACTTTTGTCCCTTCTCGGTCTGAGGCGTTAATTTTCGGCTTTCGTCCGTGCGATTGCACAAATCCGTAATCACTATCGTGAGTTTAGGTTTCTGAATTTCAATAAGTTCATTCACAGCCGTAGGCGACATAAATCCGTTATTCAAATCCAAAAAAGCCTGCTTAGAATCCTGTCGATAACGTGTGGGCAAATATTCTCGTCCCGAAAAATAAAAAATGACCACATCTTGAGCTTTGCATTTCAGGTTTTCGAGTTGGTTTCGGACGTTATCCGCCGCCAGAAGATTTCCTTTGATGACAGTTGTATCCAAAGTCATA
>CAZNYR010000065.1:12468-23463 GCA_964577275.1 uncultured Cytophagales bacterium
CCAGTTGCATACGCTCCAAATTATTGGCGTGTCCTTTTCCTGTTTCGGGATGATTCGTATCCGCCAATAAAAAAGCGTGAAGTGTCTGGGCGGACACGGAAGTCCAGAAAAAAAAGCAAAGCAAAAGCAAGGTTAAAAGTCGCATATTTTATTGGTTTTCAGGTATTTATGATAATTTTAACGGATAATCACGCGCTCTGTTTTTTCATTTGATTTACCATCCTCATTAATTGCCTTGAGCCGCACGGTATAAGTTCCCGCAGTCGTAAATGTATGCGAAGGACTGACTTCATCCGATTTTGTGCCATCACCAAAATCCCATAAATAAAGGCGTGCATTTTTTGAGGTATTTGTAAATGTAATGGAACAAGTTGCCGTACAGCCGTTATTTTGTATTTCAAAATCTGCTACGGGAGGCGATTTTAGTTGGATAGAACGGGCAACCGTATGTTTTCCGAGTGCATTTTTTGCCGTCAATCGAACAGTATATGTTCCGCCTTTGAGATAAATGTGTTCGGGATTTTCCTCTTCGGAGGTCGAACCATCACCAAAATCCCAAAAGAGCGTATCGGCATTTTTGGAAATATTACTAAAAATAACGTTGCAAGGAGCCGTACAATTTCCGCCCTGCAACTCAAAATCCGCCCAAGGCATCGGCGGCGCATCCGCCACATAAACCGTTTTGGTCGTTTTGTCTTCGCCCCATTGACTTTTGGCTATCAATCGGACGGTGTATGTTCCGCCACGTTGATAATGATGCACGGGGTCGGACTCGGTCGAAGTTGTGCCATCGCCAAAATCCCAAAGATACAAAGCAGCATTGACCGAATGATTAAAAAATCGGACGGGACAAGGCGCAAAACTCAAAGAATCGCAGGTTTCTATCTCAAAATCGGCTTTCGGCTGATGATTTACTTCGAGCGTTCTGGCGATTTGGTCATTTCCCTCCGCATCGTATGCCGTCAGGCGCACGGTATAAATTCCACCCATTTGATAGCGATGCACAGGCTGATTTTCGGTCGAATTTGTGCCATCGCCAAAATCCCAAAGATAAGAATTAGCATTTTCCGAATTATTAATGAACGTAATATCATATTGCCCTAAGGAATCAGGTTCAGAAAATTCGGGCGTAAAATCGGCGACAAGAATGCGTATTGGTTCTGCGGTCTGCTCTTTCTGGCAAGAAATGACCAACCAAACTGGTATTAGAGCCAGCCATAAGCCCGTGAATATTCGATTTTTTATCATAAGTAATACCGTATTATGTGAATTAAAATGCTCCATTTATTTGATAATGAGATAGATACCATCAGACCATGTCGTAATTTTGTTTCTTTTGCTGTGTATATTTTAGTTAAAATCATAAAAAAAAATTATCG
Organism: uncultured Cytophagales bacterium; assembly: GCA_964577275.1. GTDB lineage: Bacteria > Bacteroidota > Bacteroidia > Cytophagales > Thermoflexibacteraceae > UBA2561. The sequence continues at coordinate 13,848 of CAZNYR010000065.1, forward strand.
CTTCTTGTTTTCCATTTAATTTCAAAGATAAATACCTCTCGAAAACATCCGAAAAAAAACATAACTGATGCCCTTTTTATGAGTTAGGTACATTTTTAACTTCAAAAAATCAAATTTTTATTCAGTAAGATACCTTTTGTCAATGCTAAATTTTTCGGGGTATTTGGGCGAAATTGTGGCGTAAAATTCCATAATTTTTTTCATATCTGCCTGCATATCACCTGATAAATATACCACGCCACCTACTCCTGCGACTTTATTTTTATAGTCCAAATATCCCAAGGCAATCGGCACATTTGCCTTTTGTGCAACATGATAAAACCCTGACCGCCAACGGTCTTGATACGAACGCGTCCCTTCTGGCGTTACTAAAACCGTGAGTTGCTCCCTGTGTTCAAATAGATTGACCATCGCATCGGTCATGCTGATTGGTTTTTTCATGCCCTTGGGCTTTCTATCAATCGGAATTGCACCCAAAAACAATAAAAAAATACCAATCGGAGTCCGAATCCACTCTTTTTTGATAGTAAATCGGACGGGGATTTTAAGCACCGCAAAAGCAGCACGCGTGAAATACAAATCCCAGTTACTGGTATGTGGTGCAGCAATCATGACGCATTTTTTTACGTCCGCTGGCAACTTATTAACGGTCTTCCAGCCGAATAATTTTAGGGCTATCCAACCGGGTATTTGCATCAGAACTAGCTTGATATTCAGGTATATTCGTTCCAGACTTTTCATTATTTTTAGGAATAAGAGGCTAACGATTAAGTCGTAAAGTTCTGTTATCAAAATCAAAATTCAAAGTTTCTGCTTATTCGTGCCAAAAAAATATTTGGGAAACCTCATTTTTAAACAAACCGTTTAGTTTTTGAACAAGTTAGAAGAAGTATAAAAATTGATTCTCAAATATCAAAATTTCAGCAAATTATGGCAATCGCAAATCCAAAATTAATTCAGGCACTTCGCCACACCATTTATAAACTCGAAAATGGTGCTGATTATCAGTGGGGACACATGGGAAAGTGTAATTGTGGGCATCTGGCTCGTGAACTGACCTCGTATTCGGCAGCCGAAATCCACGCATACGCCCTTAAAATCAAACGAGGGGCATGGGCAGACCAAGAAGCCGATTTTTGTCCGACCAGCCAACTGCCGATGGACATCTTGATTAGTAGCCTGCTGAATGCTGGTCTGGAACGAGAAGATCTCCGACACATTGAGGAACTTTCCGAGCCTAAAGTGTTGGCAACCATGCCTTTAGGTCAAAAATATTTCCGAAGAAATATTCGTGAGGATGTCATTCAATACTTCAAAATTTGGGTCGAAATTTTGGAAGAGGAATGGGCAAGTACGATTTGTTTGCCTGCCGATTTGTTTGAAAAGCCCTCCGAAAAAATATCAATTCATGTGCCTATCCAAGAAACCATTTAAAGATAAAAAGGTCTTTCAATCAAAAAATCGAAAGACCTTTTCTTTTTAATGACTAATCTTTAATCTTGCAGGGGCTTAGGACGCGCCGCATAATTGAGTTTCAAGGCATTCGCCTCGCGCAACTGTTGCTTTACGTCAATGATTACACCCATTTTAGCTTCATCATCTGCCTTCATTGAAATCGTAATTTTTGCTCCATCTTCTCCCAATTTATTCTTCTCTTCGATAATGAATTGAGGAATTAATTTGGGTTCAATTAAAGCATCATTTACCTGAATACGAGGTTCTTTCCCGTATTTATCGGTTTCTTTAGGTTTGCCGATATAAACATGACTTACCAAAGATTTTTGATGCAACTTGACTAATTGCCCAGCTTGTGGAAGCGTATTTTCTACCAATAAATCCGTTTCTCGCATCACCGTACTTACCATAAAGAAAAACAAGAGCATAAAAATAATATCAGGCAACGATGACGTAGGAATATCCTGTGAAGTATTAGTCTTTTTCTTAAACTTAGACATGATAGTAAAAATTTTAAATCGTTCTAAAATACTAAACTTAAACAGAAATTACCCCCCTACGCTCGTGGGTTCTGCCTCTGACAACTGATAAGGAATCGCTGTTTTAGCGTCTTCATATTTAGGATGTTCGGCATTGGGGTCATTTTCCAAGCGCAAATACTGCGTAATGGTTAATCCCATGTATTCTGCACGCAATTCGTTGTATGCAGCCTTCAATTCGTCCATTACTTCAATATAAATGGCATAATCTGTACCTCGGTCAGTTTTCAAAGAAATCACAGCTTTTTCAGGGCTTTCGGAAGATTCAGGGTCTTTTCCGTTGTTCATAATGAACTCTTTAGCCGCTTTTTTCACTTCATTCGGTTGCATCAGTTGCTCTTCGACCAGCAACTGATTATTAGAATTAATGAAAACTTTAAAAATGTTTTTTTCTTTGATTTTAATGTCAATCTCTTCTTCGGTTTTTGGCGGAAGCCTGATAGAGAGACCTCTGTCTGAGGCAATCGTTGTCGTAACAAGAAAAAATATCAATAGCAAGAAGGCAATATCAGCCATCGAACTTGCATTGATTTCTGTCGATTGTCTGGGCTTCTTTTTTATCATAATTATTTAAAGAATCTTGAGATTTCTGTAAAAACCATACCCACAACGGCTATCGTCATAAAAATATACGTCATAATCAATGCGCCACCTATTTTTTTGGAGGCTGCCGCATCAATATCAAAAAGTTCGTAACGGCGAGTTACTTCATCGCCAGAAATGGCATAACTGACTCCGAACACCACCAGAATTACGACCAAACCTACTGCTCCTTTCATTAACCCTTTCAGGTTGCCGTTCACAAATGTTAAGACCAACGGCACTAAAAATGCGCCAATCGTAGCCAAAACTACCAGTCCGTATGCTAAATATAATCCAAAATCTATCATAATGGTCTGAATTATTTAGTTCCGTGTTTTACCAACAAATCGACTAATGCAATAGAAGCCTCTTCCATCTGACCTACGATAGCATCAATTCGAGAAACGCAATAGTTGTAAAATAATTGAAGGATAATCGCTACAATCAAGCCCGCTACCGTTGTCAAGAGAGCTACTTTGATACCACCCGCAACCAAAGAAGGAGAAATATCACCTGCCGCTTCAATCGCATCAAATGCACCAATCATACCGATTACTGTTCCCATAAAACCCAACATCGGTGCTAACGAAATGAAAAGTGAAATCCAAACTAAACCTCGTTCCAATTTACTCATTTCTACTGAGCCATACGAAATAACAGATTTTTCGACCATTTCGACACCTTCAGAAGCACGCAATAAACCTTGCGTAAAAATAGAAGCCACAGGACCTCGTTTGGCTGCCATAGCTCCTTGAGCCTTTGCTACACCACCTGATTGTAATGCCTCTTCTACGTCTTTCAACAACTTATCTGAATTTGAACTTGCCAAATTTAAGGCAATAATTCGTTCGATAGCTACTGCCAAACCGATAATCAAACAGATAAGTACAGGAGCCATAAACAACGGGTCGCCTTCGATGAATTTTTCCTTCACAATTTGGTGAAAAGGGCGGTCATCTGCTGGGGCTTCGAGTGCATTCGCAGGTTCTTCTTCAGCCGTTGCCTTCTCTTCGGCGGGCTTCTCGACTGGTTCTTCGGCAACTTCTTCAGTTGCGGCACTATCGGTTACTTGTTCGGTGGCTTCTCCAGCAACACCTTCTTCGTCCTGTGCGATTACTCCGAACGTCAAACCGAACGTAAGGAGTCCCATGAGCATGAAAATATTAAACTTCTTCTTCATAATTGAAACTGACAGAATTTAACAATTTAGAGCTTTAGATTTTAAATTAAAAAGGTTTTAGTATGTAATTAGATTAAAAAAATACAGGTTTTGTAAGTTTTGCAGAGAGGAAGGGATTCGAACCCTCGGTACCCGTAGGCACACACGCTTTCCAGGCGTGCACCTTCAACCACTCGGTCACCTCTCTTCACTTTTCAATTATTCGTTCACTTAAAACAATTCTTAATTTGAATAACTTTTAGAAAGTCGTACACACAAAGAAATTAAGAAAAAAATCCTTATCCAAATTTTGTTCTAAATTAATTTCAAAGTTTTCTTATCTTTTTTTTGTACAGAAAACTCTTTGAATATTTTAATTTAGTTGGAGCAAGGACTCAAATATCGCACGCCCATCGGTATTCCCCAAAATCAAATCGACCGCACGTTCGGGATGAGGCATCATCCCAAATACATTTTTGCCTGCATTGCAAATACCCGCAATATTATTGAGCGAACCATTCGGATTGAATGCCTCAGACGTATCTCCTGATACCGAAGCATACCGAAACAACACTTGATGATTTTGCTCCAATTTTTCCAATGTATCTGCCGAAGCATAATAACGACCCTCGCCATGGGCTATCGGAATTTTGTATGTCTTTGTTCCCTCCAGATTTTTGGTCAAAACATTATCCTGACTCACGGACTTTAAATATACATTCTTACAAATGTACTTTTGGTTCGTATTTTGTAATAATGCCCCCTCAAGCAATCCACTTTCGGTCAAAATCTGAAAACCATTACAGATACCCAGCACATATCCCCCACGGTTGGCGTGTTCGATGACCTTATCCATAATCGGCGAAAACCGAGCGACTGCCCCCGAACGCAAATAATCGCCATACGAAAAACCACCGGGCAATATAATAAAATCACATCCCTGCAAATCGGTGTCTTTATGCCATAATTTTGTGGCTTCTTGTTGCAACACCTCCTTGAGGGTGTAGAGCATATCGTCATCACAATTAGAACCCGGAAAAACTACAATCCCAAATTTCATTTTTTATGTGGTATCAGTTTTTAATCGTCTGACAATATTATAAATTTTATTTCAAAACTCGAAACACTTTGCTTTGAAACCTTACTTTTCGGCACAAAAAATGTCTTTGCGCCACCAAAAAATGAATTTTCACTTCAAAAAAAGTGTTTTCTTATTCTTTCTTTCGGATTTCGCAAAGACAATTTTATGAAAAAACGTTTGGATTTTAAATTATCGCCCTAAAATAATTTGGTAATAATATCCTCAACAGTAATTCCTTCGGCTTCTGCCTTGAAATTACGCACGATGCGATGACGCAAAACCGATACCGCAATATTTCTAACATCCTCAATATCAGGCGAATACTTCCCACTCAACAAGGCATTGCATTTCGCACCCAAAATCAAATATTGCGAGGCACGAGGTCCTGCCCCCCACTCCAGAAAATCATTCGTAATTTGGTCAGCATATTTGCCCTGCGGACGAGTCTTGTTCACTAACTTTACCGCATATTCGACCACATTATCAGCCACAGGCACACGCCGGACTAACTGCTGAAAATCAGCAATTTGCGTAGAATTTAGAACAGACGATAACGTTGGTTTTTCGGCAGTCGTTGTGCGTTTGACAATCTCTACTTCCTGCTCATAATTAGGATAATCCAACCACAAATTGAACATAAATCGGTCTAATTGTGCTTCTGGTAGCGGATAAGTTCCCTCTTGCTCAATCGGATTTTGAGTCGCCAAGACAAAAAACGGGCGAGGCAAAGCATATAATTTGCCGCCCACCGTTACCGAACGCTCCTGCATCGCCTCCAAAAGAGCCGCCTGCGTTTTCGGAGGTGTTCGGTTGATTTCGTCTGCCAATACAATATTCGCAAAAACTGCCCCTTTGATAAATTTAAAAACCTTTTCCTCCCTGTCCATCGTTTCCGTCCCCAAAATATCAGAAGGCATCAAATCAGGCGTAAATTGAATGCGATTAAAATCCAACTCTAAGGCTTGCGAAATCGTTTGTACCAACAAGGTTTTGGCTAAACCCGGTACGCCGACCAGCAGGCAATGTCCCTCGCAAAAAACCGCCGTCAAAACAAGCCGAACAATCTCATCTTGACCAATAATCACTTTTCCGATTTCGCTTTTCAGTTGTTGATAAGATGCGTTCATCGCATCCGCCGCTTCTACGTCCGAACTGTATTGACTCATAAAATTATTAGGATTAAATGAAAGGGTCAAATATTGACCTTTTTTCTTGTTTTTATTTCATTTTTATCAACAAGAAATAAAAAAAACAGTTTTCAAACAACAAAACCTTTATTATTTTTGATACGACTTGCCAAGTTTTAGAAGACAAATTAGCATCGCACCCAAAAAAATAAAAGCCCCCACAAAAAACATTATTCTTGCATCATCTGTTTACGACACTATTAAAAAAGTACAAAATATTTATCACATGAAGTTACGATAACCATGAAAACAATCAGTATATTAGGATGCGGTTGGTTGGGATTGCCTTTAGCCGAATATCTCATCATGAAAGGCTATACCATTAAAGGCTCGACCACGCATCAAAATAAATTACATACCCTTGATTCTCTGGGAATTAAGCCTTACAAAATTCATTTGAATCCTCTTCCAGATACCGATAATTTAGCCGATTTTATGCAGGCAGATGCCCTGATTTTAAACATTCCGCCTCGAAGCCGTCAGACAGGGATTTCGCCTACTTTTTATCCCGAACAAATCCAAAGTTTAATTCCATTTATCAAAAAAAGCATAATTCGGGAAGTGATTTTTGTCAGTTCCACTTCGGTTTATCCCAAGCTCAACCGAGAAGTAACCGAACTCGATGCCATTCGGGAGGCGCACCCCAGCATTTATGATGCCGAACAGATTTTGTTAAATACGCCAGAATTTCGGACAACTGTTTTGCGATGTGCAGGACTGGCAGGCGGAAAACGAATACCCGGTAAGTTCTTTGCAGGAAAAAAAGGATTAACCAACGGCGAAGAGCCTGTCAATCAAGTCTTTAGAGATGATGTCATTCAAGTCATCACACAAATTATTCGCATGAAAGGACTGGGCGGAATTTATAATCTTTGCGCTCCCTTGCATCCTCTCAAAAAAGAATTATACACACAAAATGCCGAACTTTTGGGCTTAGAACCCCCCGAATTTTGCCAAACAAATGCCCCACAATCATTTAAAATCATTAATTCGGATAAATTACAACGTAAATTACATTTCGATTTTATGTATGCTAATCCCGCCGATTTTGAATATGAAATAATACCTGCCAAGTTTTGAAAACTTGGCAGGTCTTGAGGTTTTCAATTTAATGAATGCTTATGCTTCTTATCCATTTTTGAGAATTTTGCTCGATGACCACAAAATAAATGCCCTTAGGATTTTGGCTCAAATCCAACTCGAGTTGGTTTTTAGTGGGTCTAAATTTTATGCGAACTTCCTGACCATAAGCATTATACACCTTCGGGATGATAGACTTTTCGACCAATTTACCTTGCAAAATAATTTTGCCTTCCGAAGGATTTGGATACATAACTATCTCATTTTCAAGGGTTTGTTCTATGCCAGTGGGCAATGGATTTGGTGCTACGGTAATCGTTTGAGTTTTCCGAGCCGTGCCACAGACATTAATGATGGTTTGTGTTACTTCATAATCGCCTGCCTGCCTGTATTCATGAACGGGATTAAATTCGGTTGAAGTACGTCCATCGCCAAAATCCCAAGACAAAGAAGGCGCATTTTTTGCCTCATTTATAAATTGTACTTTTTGGGGATTTTCTGCATCCGCCTCAAACGACCAGCCCGCCTCTGGCACCGGATTTAAGGTTACTTGCACTTGGTCAGAGGCTCGGCATCCATTCCGAATGACGGTCAAAATATAAAGCCCACTTTGGGTTACTTTTAGCGTTTCCGATTGGCTTCCATCTGACCATTCATACGCCAAATCCGCACTTGTATTTTGAGGTTTTAAGATAATTTCCTCATCCGCACAGGTGGTAATATCTTCCCCCAAATTTACGGTCGGAAAATCAAAAACCGTGATAAAAGAAGCCGTATTTACCGTATCTTTTCCGCCCTCACTGATGGCAGTAAGCGTTACCTGAAAATGTCCCGCTTGCGGATAAGTAACCGCCTGCGAAACCTCGCCCGAAGTGCCTGGATTTCCACCCTCAAAAGTCCAAATTCGAGAAGTTGTATGCTCACTTTTATCGGTCAAAAATAAACTATCTCCCACACAAAGTTGCGTTTTATCAATCACAAAAAATGCCTTAGGAATAATTTTAGGCACATTTTCTTCACAGTTTGTCAAAAGTTCCATCGGTACGCCACCGCAGCTATTTGCCTGTGCGCTTAGGCGAAGCACGTAATCGGCAGCTGCCTGATTGACAGGACTTAAATCCCTTCGCATAAAACCCGCTTTGAACGAATAATGCATCACATCGGTCGGGTCAATGAGGTGATTAATTTGCACCGTATGACTGATTTCGTGCAGGGCAGTTGTCTCAAAATCCGATTGACTGGAAGAGGGTAATTCCGTACCAAAATACCAATCGACATCGGACGAAAAAATAATATCAAACTCGACCAATGACCATGCGCCCGCACTGTTATTGACCGAACATCCCGAATAATATGAAGTGGCTTCGCCCAGCACGCCTTCGGGTAATTGATTGGTTTTATCAAACGAAATTACATTGAGATTATCCCGAAAAGCAATCGTAATATTTTGACGTTCCGAAACGGTTTGAAAATTAATCTTTTTTGCACATTTCCAAGTTTGCAAGGCACGGTCAAAGGCTTCGATGACACCACTTTTCTCATCCATCGAACTCGAAAAAGCAATCGAATAACCACCAGCAGAATTTGCATTAACCAGCTTAGGCATTTTAAATTTGCCGTCCGTTTGGTCATTAATTTCGGTAATGCTGTATGGAATAATCAAATCAGAATTGCTTTTAACTTGTTGTCCATCAGCATTTTGCACAACAAATGAGCCTGTACCCGCAAAGTCAGGAACGTAAATTTCGATTCGGGTATCCGTCCAGCTCAAGATGTAAGCATTCGAGCCTCGAAGACTTGTACCGCCATCATTGGAGAATGGAAAAAAAACGTTACTGGAATTGGTTTTTGCGCCGAATCCCGAACCCGTAATCGTCAGGATAGATTGTGTGCCTGCGGGAATTGTCGTGGGCGAAAATGCTGTGATTTCTGGTGCTTCAATTCGTTGATTATCAGTAGTTTGAGAGAGTGAATTTTTAATCAATCGGATGGGTTCGCCAGTCGTTTGAACGATATACGTCCACACACTTTTGAGGTCTAAATTTTTGAACGGAGCAATCGCTTGATGACCCTGATAACGCAAAAAACCTTGTTGGCTGGCATAGGTGCGAAATTGATTTTTTTGAGGTAGATTTTTCAACATAAAAATACCTGTTTCACCAATTTTCGGAGCAAGTTCGTGCGTAACCAAAATGAGGGCATCCCCTACTCGTCCGCCTCTGGTTTTCAGGCTGATAACATCAGTTTTTGGTTCACCTTTCAGGATTTTATGCACCTCAATTTTATGTATTGTATAAATAAAATCACGATTTTCATTCCATTCCGATTCGGAAGAAATAACCTTCCCTTCAATGATGACATCTGCATTTTGAATTGAAGTTTCAAGTGGAATTTCATACATTTCTTGGGCATGAACCTTCATCATAAAGACGCATAAAAAAGTACACATAAATAAAAGTATCTTCATCATATTTTAGGTTTTGATTGCGATAAATTATTGGTTTATAATAAGTTAAGTGATTAATTCGGGAAA
>CAZNYR010000066.1:0-16994 GCA_964577275.1 uncultured Cytophagales bacterium
GCCAGTTCGTTCATCGTATCATCGCCTGTTTCTTGTTTGCTGACCCACGCCGATTTGAACGCCATGACCAACAAACCAATCAGCCCCAAAGCAGGAACTGCGTAAACTATATTTTCCATAAATTGAAGTGTTTACTTAATAGTTTTGATTGATAAATAATTATTTTGAAAAGTGTCCAAAGATAGGGGAATTGATGTGCCTTTGCAACCTTTTAACACAAACTACGTTTAAATTTTTTCGTGATTTTTATCAAAAGTAACTTTATCGGAAATAGAACAAAAAAGCCATCGAATCCATGACTTTTCAATGACTTTTGGATTTCATAAAATTCTGTTGCGCTACTGCTGTCTTCGCAAAAAAAGCCATTCGTTTTCGGTGCTGTGTTTGGGATTATACTGATAACCTCCTGTATCAAATGCCTTGAGTTCTTCGGGTTTTGTGATGCGATTCTTAATCACAAAGGAAGCCATCATTCCTCGTGCTTTTTTGGCATAAAAACTAATGGTCTTGTACTCTCCATTTTTGAAATCTTTGAACACAGGCGTAATGATTTGATGGCGAATATTTTTTGTTCCGATTGCCTTAAAATATTCGTAAGAAGCCAAATGAACTAAAACCTTATCTCTCTGATTATCAAGTTCTTGGTTGATATTTTCGGCTAATAATTGCCCCCAAAATTCATACAGATTTTTGCCGTGCGGATGCGTTAATTTCGTTCCCATTTCCAGCCGATACGGATGTACCAAATCCAGCGGACGAAGCACCCCATAAAGTCCAGATAAAATTCGCAAATGTGATTGAGCAAACTCAAAATCTTGTTCCGAAAACGTATCCGCCTGAAGCCCTTGATAGACATCACCTCGAAATAATAAACTGGCGATTTTGGCATTTTCCAACGTATGATTCTCGTCCCAGTTTTGATAGCGGACATAATTTTCTTGGGCTAAATTTGCACTAATCTTCATCAAATTTCCGATTTCCGCAGGTGAAAATTTCCGCAAAATCGAAATTAATGTATCGGCTTCGGAGAGATATTGTGGCAGAGTATATTTTTGGTGTTGTGGCTGTATGTTCAGGGTTTTGGCTGGTGAAATAACAAGTATCATAACGTTCTGATTTTTAGATGATTCGTCCGCCTTTAATCCGAATAATTTGTTGGGTTTTTTGGGCTAATTCCAAATCATGCGTTACCAAAACTAAGGTCGTGCCAGCCTCCCGATTGAGGTCAAAAAGCAATTTTTCGACCTTTTCGCCTGTTTCTTCATCCAGATTTCCTGTTGGTTCATCGGCAAACAAAATTTTAGGGTCATTTGAGAATGCGCGCGCCAGCGCAACACGTTGCTGTTCGCCACCCGAAAGTTGGGTCGGATAATGGTCATGTCGATTGCTCAAACCAACACGTTCCAAGAGGTCTAAGGCTTTGGCTTTGGCATTTTTTTCGCCACGCAATTCGACAGGAATCATCACATTTTCCAAGGCAGTCAGGGTGGGCATCAACTGAAAATTCTGAAAAATAAAACCCACATCTTGGCTTCGGATATGCGCCCGTTGGTCTTCGTTGAGCCGATGCAAAGGATGTTGATTTAATTCAATTTCGCCCGAAGAAACATCATCTAAACCCGCACAAAGTCCTAATAATGTGGTCTTTCCGCTCCCCGAAGCACCCACAATCGCACAGGTAGAACCTTGCGAAATACGAAAACTGACCTCTCGCAAAACGGTCAAAACTTTATCGCCCGTCTGGTAGATTTTGGTCAGATTCTCAACTTTTAGAATATCCGTCATAAATGATAAAACTACTTATTTTCTTCGATGGTTTGTGCCACTTTTTCGATGATTTCGATTTGGCGGATTTGTCCCACCGCTACTATGGCTTCGAGGTTTTTGTCGGTTCAATTCTTCCCGAATCTCATCAGCAGTAAGCTGAATTTGTCCGTTGGATAATTTATGTAATTGGGTTACAATGACCGAATCTTCAATATTATCTTTTGTCCATGAACCATAAAATGACTTCATTAACTTAACAATCTGAATGATGGCTGCTTTCTGCTCCTCGGCATCTTCGAGTTCGATGGCTTTGCCTATCAATAACTGCAAATTGCGCCCATAATGTTTAAAAATAGGTTCATCTGTTCTGTAATGCAACGATTGAGGCTTTTCCAAAAGCGTTTCGGGCGAGGGAACAGGATACGGCGATTCAATATCCAACTCAAAATCTGCCATCACATACAAATGATCCCATATCCGTTGAATATTGTCGTTATGCTCTCGTACTGAGGGGTTTAGCTGGCGCATCAACGAAATCAGCGCATGAGCTGCCTCGGTGCGCTCTTCGAGTGTTTCGAGTGTGGAAATATAGCGTACCAATTTCTGGACGTTGCGCCCGTACTCTTTCAAAATTAATTTCTCTTGTTGTGTATTATAACCTTCCATTTCTGTCGAATTGCTATCTGTAAATCAATCTGTTAGACCATAAATTAGGATGCTTTCCCAACTATTTTGCCTATAATATCCGGCAAGTTAATCAAAAAAATATATTTTTGTTCATAAATTCGCTAATGGTTTCATCTGAAATTTTTATTTTATAATCTCAAAAATAGCATTTAAAACTATGTCAAATTTCAAAAAAATACACTTTTTCACGTTAATTTTAGCAATACCTTACTTGACTGCTTGTCAATCCTCTTCGCTCGAAAAATCACTCATTGGTCAAAATCCATTGCCTGACGAAGATTATTTAATTACCATCAAAACAGATTACGGCGAGATGAAAGCCATCTTGTTTGATAAAACACCAAAACATAAAAAAAACTTCATAAAATTAGCAAAAGAAGGATTTTATGACGGCACGTTGTTTCATCGTATTATTGATGGATTTATGATTCAGGGTGGCGACCCCGATTCAAAAACCGCCAACGCAGGCGACCCACTCGGACAAGGCGACCCCGGTTATACCATTCCTGCCGAGTTTCATCCTGATTTACACCATGTTAGAGGTGCGATTGCCGCCGCCAGACAAGGCGACCAAGTGAATCCCAACAAAGAATCAAACGGTTCTCAATTTTATATTATACATGGTAAAAAATTGACAATCAAGGAGTTAGAACAATTTGGAGCGGATATGGATAAATTACAAAAATATTTTTTCCAACTCATCGAAATTGATAGCTTTCAGAAAGTCAAAGAAACCTTCTTTATCCTTCAAAATCAGCAAAATATGCAAGGCATACAAAATCTGGTGTTTAGTCAAAAAGATACTATCGAAAAAATATTTCAGGTGGATTTGAAGGCACGAACTTGGACAGAAAAAGAAATACAAAACTATATTCAAATTGGCGGAACTCCATTTTTAGACCAAAAATATACCGTATTCGGATTAATTCTTACAGGGTTAGAAGCGGTGGATAAAATTGTCAAAGAAAACAAAGATAAACGAGACCGACCTTATAATGACATAAAAATGAAAGTTTCGGTCGAAACCATTAAAAAATCCGAAATTACCAAAAAATACGGGTATCAATACGATTAATTAGGACTTTAACCAATTCATTATCAGTAATTTAATGATTATTTATGATGGATGCCATCTCCACAAAAATTATGATAGAAACCGCTGTTGTCATTTTAAATTATAATGGAAAACATTTCCTCACGCAATTTTTGCCTTCGGTCATTCAGCACACGCCTGATGCCGAAATTATTGTCGCCGATAATGCTTCGACCGATGATTCATTGCCTTTTTTGGCGCAAAATTTCCCTCAAATCCGAGTGATTAAAATGTCCCAAAATACAGGATTTGCGGGAGGCTATAACATTGCTTTACAGGAAGTTAAGGCAAAATATTACGTATTGCTCAATTCTGATGCCGAAGTAACTACAAATTGGCTTTCGCCCTTGATTCAGGTGATGGAAAAAGACACAAAAGTAGCTGCCGTTCAGCCCAAAATTTTGGCTTTTTATGATAAAAATTGCTTTGAATATGCTGGCGCAGGTGGTGGATTTATTGACCGTTTTGGGTTTCCGTTTTGTCGAGGTCGAATTTTTGACCATGCCGAAAAAAATTATGGGCAATATGACGATACTTGCCTCATTTTTTGGGCGGTTGGGGCGTGTGTGGCGGTTCGAGCCGATTTATACCATCAATTTGGAGGCTTGGATAACGATTTTTTTGCACACATGGAAGAAATTGATTGGTGTTGGCGGCTCAAAAATGCGGGCTATCAAATTATGTACACGGGCAAAAGTACAGTTTTTCATGTCGGAGGTGGAACTTTGCCACAAAATAGTACACAAAAAACATATTTCAATTTTCGGAATAATTTGGTGATGATGATCAAAAATTTGCCCTCAAATCAAGTTCTTGGGCGAGTATTTTTTAGAATGCTGCTGGACGGCATTGCGGCCGTAATGTACTTATTTTCAGGGAAATTCAATCTTTTTTGGGCGGTCATTCGGGCGCATTTTTATTTGTATGCTAATTTTTCTAAAATTATCAAAAAACGAAAAAACGCTCAAAAAACAGCTTCTTGTTTTCGGCATCCCGAAATATATCAAGGAAGTATTGTTTGGGATTATTTCATAAGAAAAAAGCATAAATTTTCTGATTTAGATATTTAACATATTTTGTGTTGATAAATAAAACTATTTGACAAAAAGTTTAAAAATTTGATTTTGATATAAAAAATGATGAACCATAGAATCATGCTGAAATAAGCGCACTTAGTTTCTAAAACTTGGTAAAATATTCGTATCTTTGTGGCTTAATTTCCAAAAAATAAATCGGTTAATTTTGACACAAAAAAGTAAGCATCGCTTCAAAATCCATGATACTGCTCCCCAAAAAGAGCGTGCAATATTGGTAGCATTAATATATCAAAAACAAAATATCGATAAAACAAATGAATATTTAGACGAACTCGAATTTTTGGCAAGTACCGCAGGGGTGGAAACTATCCAACGTTTTACACAAAGATTGGATAATCCTGATAAAAAATATTTTGTTGGGAAAGGAAAATTAGAGGACATCAAAGCCTATGTCAAGGCAGAAGAACCCGATGTCGTTATTTTTGATGATGATTTATCACCTTCACAAACCCGAAATTTAGAAACACAATTAGAATGTAAGATTATAGACCGAAGTATCTTAATTTTACAAATTTTTACACTTCGGGCAAAAACAGCACAAGCCAAAACACAAGTTGAACTCGCTCAATATCAATATATGTTGCCTCGTCTGACGCGGATGTGGACGCACTTGTCTCGGCAAAAAGGCGGTATCGGCATGAGAGGACCCGGCGAAACAGAATTGGAAACTGACCGCCGAATTGTGCGAGATAAAATTTCAATACTCAAAGAAAGGCTTGAAAAGATTGATAAACAGAGTATTACGCAACGAAAAGCCCGTGAACGTATGGCGCGCGTGGCATTGGTAGGCTATACAAATGTTGGCAAATCGACCATGATGCGCTTGCTGACCAAAGCCGATGTGTTTGCCGAAAACAAACTTTTTGCGACTGTCGATGCCACAGTTCGGAAAGTGGTTTGGGATAGGATTCCGTTTTTGTTAAGCGATACGGTTGGTTTTATTCGTAAATTGCCGACTACTTTGATTGAAAGTTTCAAATCTACTTTGGCAGAAATTACCGAATCAGATGTATTATTGCACATCGTTGATGTATCTCATCCTTCTTTTGAAGAACATATTGACGTGGTTATCAAGACTTTAGCCGAAATAGGAGCTGGAGAGAAACCTACTATTTTAGTTTTTAATAAAATTGATTTATACCGAAATCCTGAATTATTGGATGAAAACGGAGAAGAAATTACCGACCGTCCGCCTACGATTGACGAATTGAAAGCCATGTATATCGGGAAAATGCCACAAGCGGTTTTTATTTCGGCGACCAGCAAGGAAAATATTGACGAACTCCGTACTATGGTATTGGAAGAAGTTAAAAAAGTGCATTTCGCAATTTTTCCTAATTATGTACTTTAAATGTTTTTTTAAGTATATTTTTGTTAATTTTTTTATTCAGTCCTCGTTCCGATTCAAACCGCTACGAGGGTTTCTCTTTTTCTGGCGTATAAAAAAATAGGCTATAAAAAATCATAAATTTCTCCTGCACCTTCTCGTATGACCTCGAATCGGTCGTCTTCGCACAGCACGACCGATGAGGGAATATAGCCCCCAAATCCGCCATCAATTATTATATCAACTTCCTTATCGTAGCGGTCATAAATTAGCGAGGGGTCAGTCATGTATTCAGTAATTTCATCGTATTGGTCTTTGACCGAAGTCGTTAAGATGGGATTGCCTAATTCCTGAACGATTTGGCGTGGAATATGATGGTCAGGAACACGAATGCCTACTTGTTTTTTGGTAACGCCAAAAATTTTAGGGACTTTTCGATTGGATTGTAAAATAAAAGTATAAGCACCGGGCAGATGTTTTTTCATGAGCCGAAAAGTCGTATTTCCAATCGCCGAAGGCATGGCATACTGACTCAAATCACTCAAATCATAACAGATAAATGACAAGTGCATTTTATTTGGTTTCTCGCCTTTGATTCGACAAATCCGCTCAATGCCTTTTTTGCTATACAAATTGCAACCCAGCCCATAAACCGTATCGGTCGGATAAATAATTACGCCATCATTTTGAAGACATTTGACCACCTTGCGGATATGCCGTTCAGGTGGATTATCGGGATGAATGTGGAGATATTCTGCCATCTTGCATAAAATTTTAGTCTTAAAAATCGGGCGCAAAGATACGATTTTTTTATGCACTTGAGCAAAATGAATTACCAGCACTATTTATTTTATATCATGCTGATAATCAATAAAATAGAATAAGTGTAGGCATAAATACCTTACGCTGTTTCAGGAATCCGAACTTCTTGCTATTTTTGTAAAAAAATAAGTCAGAATTATGCAAAATAATCCAGAACTGAACGGTAAATATTTAGGTACAATAAGTAGTGATTTTGTTATTGTTTCAAGTACACTAAACGAGGCTTCGTATCACATTCGGCAGCGTCAAATTTCGGAATATCCTATTTTCCCGATTTGCAAAACATCGCAACCTATCGGACAGTTATTGCTTGACAAACAGGAAGTTAGGCTTCAGTGGAATTTTTATGCCTCGTTCTTACAGGAGTTCGAGCAACGGGGAATTGTCGATGATTTGGATATATTTAGGCAAGCGTACAAAAATCCTGATGAGTTTTGTTGTTTATTCGTGATTGACAGGGAGTTTACAAATTTTGTTTTTATTCCTTACCCCGAAGATGTGGCTGAAAATTAGACCTAAATGAGATGAAAAACCGACTTTTGAGGGTCGGTTTTTTATTTTTTTAGTATTTTCTAAAGAATTGCGCGTCTTTTGTTAGAGTTCAAACGTTGCAAAACAAGTTGCAAATCTTCGCTCATTTTATTCAAATTGCTCTCTTCAAATCCTCCAAATAACGAGCCGTTTGATTGTTTTCGGTAAGGTTCGATTTGTTGTAAAACTTGCTCTCCTTTCTCGGTAAGTCGAAGGCGTTTACGCCGTTTATCTTCAGGGTCTTCAATTTGCATAATCAAATCTTTACGCATCAACGAGCTAATCAAATTGGTAATGTTCGGTCGTGAAACGTTCAAGGCTTCTGCGATTTCAGAGGCTAAAATTCCTTCTTTATCTAACGGCGTTTTATCTACGTAATAAATATTGGGGTCGCCATCAATAAAAAGCATAATCAGCCACTGTTGGGTCGTGATTCCCGCTCGTTCGGTCATGGCAGCACTTCGTTTGTTGAGTTGTGCGGCAACTTCTAAAATAGTGAAAACTAATGTTTCCTCTGCTGATTTTTGGCTTATTGGCTCTTTACGCTCTGGAATTGATGTTGCTTTCATATTCGTTTAAGTGTTTGTAATAAAGCAATTCGTGAATTTGATGAATGATAAGATTAGATTAAGTGAGAGTTTGTCAGTTTTTCAATAAAACCTGAAAAATAAATTATCTTCCACAAATATATCAAAACATAATTAATAAAAAAACTTTTATAGAAATATTATGACAATATATTTGAAAAATCCAATTTTGCAACTTTGTGCCAAAATCTAATTTATGACAATTACTTTTCGGATAATGCTCGTTGATTGATTTAGTTTATGAACGTATGATTATTTAATTTTGTTTCTTTAGTGTCGTTTTTTTATACAAAAAAACACTTTCTTGCAACTTTTACATTCTTATTTTCTAAGAAAAATGCTAATTTAGTGTGGAATTATACTTTTTTAGTTATTAAACAAAAACTAAAATCACAAAATTATTGAACCGATTGTTTTTAAGATTAAACTAATTTCAACGAAAATAGTTTCGTTTCAGGCATAAAAAATTGATTTAAATTTTTCCCTAAAATATTTTGCTTGTATCGAAAAATTCATATTTTGGCTATTTTGCTCTGACCAGTTTGAAACCAAAAAGACCTATTTTGTCCGAATAATTGAATCATTTAAGTTTATGAAATAAATTGATTGAAACATGGCACGCATGAAGGTTTGACAGATTAGATAACTTCCTGACATTCATCTCGAAATCATAGAATAAAACGGCAAAAGACTTGTTTTTTGGTCATTTTTGGCACGAATTACGCCAAAACTTTTATTTTGCATTTCAAATAAACATAAGACAAATAAAAAATGATGCAAAAACAGTTCTTTTTAGCTTTTTTTCTAAGCCTTTTTACCGCATTGACCGAAGCGCAAACGCTGGATGATTTACAATATCAATACAATCATTTTGCGGATAAATATTTGGTCAAACATCCCGAAATCAAAGCCTATTTTTCGATTGATGGACGAGGAATTTCGACTTATGCCTCTCCAAGTGCCAAAGTAGGAAATCGTCCGGAATGTCGTATTTATTGGGACGAAATTGAAATATTCAGAAATTTAGTACGTCATCGAAATACGGATGAACAACTAAAAATCTTTCAGGCGAAAGGCGGACGAAGATTTACGAAATCCGAGCGCATTCAGTATGCCATCCACAGGGCAAAGCTCAAGGGTGGACAAAAATACTATGGTGCTAAAAATAAACTGCTTTCGGGCTATAAAATTGCGATTGACCCCGGACATTTCGCGGGCGATTTTGAAACGGCAAAAATTGAAGGAAAATTTATTGAATTGACATACGAAAGGGATACCGTTCGGTTTTATGAAGCCAATTTAACCCTGACAACCGCCCAACTTCTGAAAGATAAATTAACGCAAGCTGGAGCTATGGTGCTGATTACCAGACCAAAAGCAGGTGTTTTGGTGGCTGGAAAAACTTTTCGGCAATGGAAAACCCAAGATTTGCCTGCGCTTTTGCAAAAGGATTTGCGTGAGCAAAAAATTACACCCGTTAAAATGCAGAAACTCAAGCAGTTTGATGCCCGTTTGCATACGTTATATTTGGCGCGCCCCGAACTGGAATTGCGGGCGGATATCATCAATGCGTTTGACCCCGATTTGACTGTGGCGATTCATTACAATGCCGACCCCGAAA
This sequence comes from uncultured Cytophagales bacterium, assembly GCA_964577275.1. Lineage (GTDB taxonomy): Bacteria > Bacteroidota > Bacteroidia > Cytophagales > Thermoflexibacteraceae > UBA2561. The sequence continues at coordinate 9,533 of CAZNYR010000066.1, forward strand.
TTGAAGCGATTGATAAACCCAGTAAACATAATTATAATATGACTTTTGTGGCGGGAGCATTTATGCAGCATGAATTGGATGAACCCGATGAACGTTTGCATTTTTTGCGTATTTTATTGATGCAAAATATCGAGAAATCGGTATTGGCTTCAAAGTTGATTATCAGGCAGTTTGAGCAAAAATTGGATGTGCCGACCATTGCCAAAACCAATCATTTGGCATATTTGAACAATGCCAGTATTTATGTGCAGAAAGGAGTTTATGCCCGAAATTTGGGGCTTTGTCGAAGAATTAATAGTCCACTTTGTTTTGGCGAAACCTTTGCACAAAACCATCGTTGGGAGGCTGAAAGGCTGAAAACCAATCGATTAGACCATCCGAACCAACGCATACGGGATGTGGCGCAGGCTTATTATGTCGGGATTCTAAATTATTTTCAGGAACTAAAAAATCAGAAATAATTGTCATGATTTTCAGAGTGCCGATTGAAGCATAGTATTGATTTGATAATCAATTCATTACACCGAAATCAACCCCAAAATTTAGTATTCAAGTCCTTATCAGATGACCTAAATTGAGTATTTCAAAAAAATAAATTGTAATTTTTTTTGGAAAAAATTGACTTTTTTCTGTTTTTTTGAGTATTAATAGGTACAAAGCATTGATTTTTTTGAATCAATCTAAGCTACAAAAACGCTTTGTGGTTTATCATCAATTATGAATTTATTAATCCCTTTGTTATGTTTGGATATGCAGACTGGGAAAATATCGCGTCTATTGCCATGATGGATAGTAATTTGGAGTTCTATCAAAATATTAAGATTCCTAAATTTAAGGAAATTGCTGATTTACAAGGATTTAATACGTGTCCTGACCTCCGTATTTTGTATCCTTATCTGAAGGACGCTCAACGAATTTTGGAAATTGGTTCGGGGTATGGCAGGGTCGTTAAAGAAATTTCTGCGTATGATTTTCGGGGTAAAATCACCGCATTGGATAGGTCGCCCAAGATGTGTGCGTATATTCGGCGCAAAAAGTTAAAAAACGTAAGTGTAGTCGAAGCAGATGTGCGTGATTATCAAATCACGAATCAGCCCGATGTCATTTTATGGCTGTGGTCGGGCGTTTTGGAACTGAGTCCCGAAGCTCAAAAAACGATGATTCATAAATTTGGAAAAGCCTTAAAACCAGAGTGTTTATTAGTTTTAGAAATCCCTCGACAAATCAAATATGTAGGTGTTCATGTGGATGAACGCATTATTAAAGTAGAAACTGATTGGGGGTCGTTGGATGCATATTTGCCTTCGCACCAAGAAATGTTACATTTTCAAGAAATTGGACATTTTCAATCCGTAGAAGTGATTTATTATCAGTCAGATACGGGACTTGAGCGCGCCTTATATTTATACAAAAAATAGACTAAAAATTTTAGGAAACTTACCCAATTTCCAAAACTGGGTAAGTTTTTATCATTAAATATTTACCATATCGTTAATCCTCTTCTACCTCGACTTTTTTTCGAGGAGTTGTTGCCTTTCGGCGTGTTTTCTTTTTCACTTCTTCCTCTATAACATCGACCACATCGGCAAAAATACGTCCACAATGCTCACAAACGATAATTTTTTTACGGTCTTTGACTTCGGCTTGACGTTGCAAAGGCACAATATTAAAGCAACCCCCACAGGCGTGCCGTTCCACGGATACCACGGCAAGTCCGTTCCGTGCGCCACCTCGTAACCGATTGTAGGCGTGCAACAAACGAGCTTCAACCTGCTTGCTTCGCTTTTCTCGGTCTTTCATCAGTTTCCGCTCATCTTCCTCATTTTCAGCCAGAATGACTCCAAGTTCTTTCTTCTTATTGTCGAGGTCTTTTTGGCGTTCGACCATGGTTTCTTTTGTTTCGCCGATTAAACCTTCTTTTTTATCAATTCGGACATCAATTTCCTTGATTTTTTTCTTACAAATTCGGATTTCCAAATCTTGTAATTCGATTTCTTTTGCCAACGCATCAAATTCACGATTATTTCGCACATCGTTTTGTTGCTTCTCGTATTTTTCGATGAGCCGTTCAGAATCTTTAATCGCGGTTTTCAGGGTCTTGATTTCGTCATGGAGTAGGTCGCAATCATTCTGAAACTTACCGATTCGGGTTTCGTAGCCTGCGATTTCGTCCTCAAGGTCTTGTACCTCTTCGGGCAAGTCTCCACGCACTTTCTTGATTTCATCAAGTTGAGAATCAACAGCTTGTAATTTGATAAGTGCATCCAGTTTTTTGGCGATTGGATTTTCCATATATTTTTGGGTCGTTCTGATTTTTTAGCGAGACAAATATAATTTAGAATACTAAAATTACAAATATTTCTGAATATTTCAAGTATAAAATTACTATATCCAAAAAAGAACACAAATGTACGGATTGTTTATCCAAAGTTCAACTTATTAGGCTGAAAAAACTTTTTTGAATTTTGAAATAAAGCAGATTCAAGTCATATATCACACAAAACAGACATGGACATTTTACGCCTTTTTTATAACATATACTTTAGCCTAATCACTTCTTTTTCATTCAAATAACGCCATTTGCCTCGTGGAATATTTTTCTTCGTGAGTCCCGCAAAACTTACACGGTCAAGGCGCAGTACTTCATAACCCAAATGCTCAAAAATTCGGCGCACAATTCGATTTTTTCCGCTATGTAATTTGATACCTACTACATTTCCTTCACCAAAATAATACAATTCATCTGGCTTTACAAATCCGTCTTCCAATTCGATTCCTTCTTGTATTTTTTCGGCATCTTCCGCCGTGATAGGTTTATCCAATTCGGCTTGATATTCCTTGGTTATTTTTTTTGAGGGATGCGCCAATTTAGCAGCCATTTCACCATCATTCGTGAATAAAAGTAACCCCGTGGTATTTCGGTCCAGTCTTCCAATCGGAAAAATACGCTCATCACAAGCCTGCCGAACCAAATTGAGTACCGTTTTACGCCCTTGTGGGTCATTAAGAGTGGTAATATGGTCTTTAGGTTTATTTAGTAAAACATATACATATTTTTCAGGCTTAATAATTTTGTTTTGATGTTTTACTGTGTCTTGCGGATAAATCCGAAAACCGGGTTCTCGAATTACGGTATTATTGACTTGAATTTCGCCATCAAAAATCAATTTATCGGCTTCTCGGCGCGAGCATACCCCCGAATTAGAAATATACCGATTCAGCCGAATGCCTTGATTTGGCTTCTCTGCCTGTTCTTTTTTAGCATTTTTTTTCTGCAATTCCTTGAAACGTTCCGAATCGTAATCAGGCGTTCTAATTCTCTGATGTTCAGCTTGTTCTTTGTTTTCTTTGACAGGCAAATTCAGCCGTTTTTTTTTGTTCAAATTCTGACGGCGCACCGCACGGGAAGGCGTTTTTTTGATAAATTTATCAAAGGGATTTTTACTCGGATTTTTTGCAGGACTTTTAGAATTTGGACTTGTCTTTTTGGGTGTCATGGATGATGAACTTTTTGGTATATGTGTCTGATAATCAATATAAAATAAATTTTTACAGCAAATCTGTTTTGTATAGATTTGTTTTCCGAACCCCAAAGTTAGAAGAATGTTTGGTCATTTAAGAAGTCAGGCTTCTTTTTTTGCATTAAATTTCTGATTTTCAAGATAAAATTTACTTTTTTTGTCTGCAAATATAGCCAAGAGAAACACAAATACTACCAAAGCAGGTTTCAAATTTAGGATACCAAAAGTAGTAAAAATGACAAATATTTTTGGAGGTGGGGTTACATCTAAATTTTTATTCTCAAACAAAATTTAAAATTGCACATAAAAAAGTAATTTTATAAACCATAAGAAAAATAACACATGAAGTTTCTTGTTTTTATACTATTTTTATGAAATTTATTTTCAATTACTTTTGGGTAAAAAGTTTAGAAAACGCATGGATTTTTTTTAATCACTGATAATCAAACAATTAACCTATGACAACAGCACAACATTGGATTTCCGCTTTTCGATTACGAACGCTTCCTTTGGCATTAGCAAGTATTCTGATGGGTAGCTTTTTGGCACAGGCGCACAGAAATTTTCGTTGGGAAATTTTTGGTTTATGTACCTTAACTACGATTTTATTACAAATTCTTTCCAATTTGGCGAATGATTATGGCGATTCGGTACATGGCGCAGATAACTCCCACAGAAAAGGACCAAAACGTGCCGTACAATCTGGTGTAATATCCTCAAAATCAATGCGTAATGCTATCATTTTAGTAGTTATTTTGTCCTTGATTTCGGGTGTGAGTTTGCTCTGGATAGCATTCGGAAAAGAGGCGTTGCGCTTATTTTTACTATTTCTGGGTTTGGGTATTTTAGCTATTTTTGCTGCCATAACTTACACCGCAGGCGCAAAACCTTACGGCTATGCTGGTTTGGGTGATGTTTCGGTCTTGATTTTTTTTGGGTGGGTTGGGGTTTTGGGAACGTATTTTTTACACACTCAGAGCCTGACATTGGATTTGATTTTACCTGCTTCGGCTTGTGGGTTTTTTTCGGTAGCCGTGCTGAATATCAATAATATACGAGATATGGAATCGGATAAAAAAGCGGGAAAACGTTCTATTCCTGTTCGATTGGGACATAAAAATGCTGTGCTGTACCATTGGATTTTATTGGGTTTGGGTTTGGTTTGTAGTCTGGGATTTAGTTTCTTAAATTTTACGAATTTTTGGCAATTTTTATATCTTTTGGTCATACCTTTTTTGTTAAAAAATGCACATTCAGTACAAAAATTTACGGAAGCGGATAAACTTGACCCTTTCTTAAAACAGATGGCACTGACGACCTTGTTTTTTGTGCTGACCTTTGGTATTGGACAAATTCTGGGGTAGAAACTTCTCCCACAATTTTTTAGAAAATACAGGACGTAAACACCTAACAAAACGTACAATCTTGAAATAGTACCATTTATTATTAATTGACAATTTATGCAAACATTAAATTATGGTGTCATCGGAAATTGCATCACGGCGGCATTAGTTTCCGAAAAAGGTTCATTGGATTGGTGTTGCCTACCTCATTTTGCTGCTCCTTCGGCATTTGCCAAAATTCTGGACGAAAATAAGGGGGGGTCTTTCCATATTGAGCCTGAAGGAAATTATACAATTTCCCAAGATTACATCCTGAATACCAACATTTTAGTAACTCATTTTGAGTGCGGTAAAGATTGTTTTGAGGTCTATGATTTTATGCCTCGTTATCACACACCCGAACGCGATTATTATATGCCTCCTGACGTAATTCGGTATGTAAAATGGATTTCGGGAACGCCCAAAGCACGTTTTATTTATAACCCGCAACTGAATTATGCACTGCCGGGAACGACCCTTTACAAGACCGAAGAATACATCAAAAGTTATACTAATAATGAACGTTATGAATCAATATATTTATATACGGATGTTGATTTTGATACATTATTAAATCAAGAAACTATTGTAGTGGATAAGGACTTGTTTTTCTTGGTAAGTTATAATGAAAAATTATTAAGCCAAGACATAGACCGTATTCGATTGAAATTTGAGCGCACAAAAGTTTATTGGTTAAACTGGGTTTCTCGTATTCCGAAATACAAAAAATATGACGAACAAATTACCCGTAGTGCGCTGATTCTCAAACTTTTAACTTATCAAGAAACCGGGGCGGTTTTGGCAGCCTTGACCACATCCTTGCCCGAAACTATCGGCGAAGTCCGAAATTGGGATTATCGGTTTTGTTGGATTCGGGATGCCTCGATGATTGTAAGAGTCTTAAAATCAATTAATTGTCTAAGTACCGCCAAACGATTTTTGGAATTTGTTATGGATATTATCCCCAACAAAGCTGAAAAAATTCAAATTATGTATGGTATTCATGGTGAAAAATTATTGACCGAACATATTTTGGAACATCTGGATGGATATGAAAATTCAAAGCCAGTAAGAATCGGAAATGCAGCATATTATCAAAAACAGAACGATATTTATGGTGTACTGATGGATGTAATTTATCAAAATTTTAACACATATCATTTGTCACTAAATAAAAGCGAAGATTTCTGGACGATTGTCCGAAGTATTATGCGTACCGTCCGAAGAGATTGGCGAGAACCCGATAAAGGTATCTGGGAAATTCGTAATAATCAGTATCATTTTACGTATTCCAAAGTGCTTTGCTGGACGGCGGCTGACCGTGCCGTGAAAATTGCTAACTTACTGGGACGCAGACAGTATGCCGAAAAATGGGCAACGCTTCGGGACGAAATCAAAGCCGATATTATGGAAAAAGGCTGGAACGAAGAGGTCGGCGCATTTACACAATTTTACGGCAGTGCGGACTTGGATGCTGCTAATTTATTATTTGAATCATACGGATTTATCGAAGCCACCGACCCCAAATTTGTCAGTACCGTCAAGGCGATTCAGCGTGAGTTATCGCACAAAGGTTTAATGTATCGGTACAAAAATCAAGATGATTTTGGTGAACCTTCCTCTTCTTTTACTATATGTACCTTTTGGATGATTCATGCACTTTATCGCATCGGCGAGAAGGAAGAAGCCGAAACTTTATTTAATGAATTGTTAAGTTACTCAAATCATGTGGGCTTGTTTAGTGAAGATTTAGACTTTGAAACCAAACGACTTTTAGGCAATTTTCCGCAAGGATATTCGCATTTGGCACTCATCGAAACGGCAACCATGATGTCAGGCGGGCGAACTGTTGAACATAAAGTATTACAAGCCATTTGGTAGGATAGTAAATTGATTATGAGTGCCTTACGAATTTCATGGTCTGGTCTTTGAATCATGCCATGATTTTTTTGTTTGCCTCAAAACTTGTAAAATATTTAGAAGTTATTTCCCAAAAAAAAGTTATTCGATGCCACACAAAATATCTTCCAAAATAGCATTTCATTATATAGGTATCTTTCTGATTATCATGCACTTAGCTGGCTTTATTGGAATGCAATTTCCAATTTCCCGTGCTTGGTTTGAGGCACTTACGCCACTTAATTTGATAATTTCGGCAGGCGCATTAGTATATTTCCAAAAAAAATATTCTATGAACTTATTGATTATCAGTATTTTAATAATATTTTTTGGATTTTTGGTTGAGGTACTGGGTGTGCATACGGGGATAATTTTCGGGAAATACGCCTACGGAAATAATTTAGGTTGGAAACTTTGGGAAGTGCCGATTTTGATTGGTATAAATTGGTGGATGTTGGTGTATTGTTTTGGGATTTTTGTTGAAAAATATGTTAAAAACATAATAATTAAAAGTTTACTTACAGCTTTGTGTATGACTGCCTTAGATATTTTAATCGAACCTGTGGCGATTGAACATGATTTATGGCATTGGTTTGGGCAGTCGCCACCTGTTCAAAATTATTTAGCATGGTTTATTTGTGCATTGGTTTTGGCATTGAT
>CAZNYR010000066.1:17004-22387 GCA_964577275.1 uncultured Cytophagales bacterium
TTCATGCGGGAATATTCTTCAAGAAAAATCCTTTAGTGGTTTATTTGTTAATTGCACAAATTTTATTCTTTGGATTGCATCAATTTTTCCCAATTTAAAAAGATTCATGTTCTTGTAGTTAAATCTTAGGCTATATATAATGTGTGTAATATTTTATGAAAATTTGAAATTTTTTATCTGAATATTGTATTTTTTGATTTTGCTTTTGAGCGTATTGACCGAGCCATACCCAATCAGTTGATAGGCTTCGTTCTGATTGCCTTGACATTTATCTAATGTCCTGATAATGAGCCGTCTTTCGGTTTCCGTCCACGAAAATGTACGCATTTCGGTGTTTGGTACATTCAATTTGGCGATGTCATCCAAATCAGGCGGTAAATCATAGCACGTTGCCACTCGGTCAATATTCCCTCTTTTTAAATAAAGAAAACCAATTACTTTTTTTATTTGCCGAAAATTACCGGGAAAGGAATATTCCAAAAGCCAATTTTTTAACGTTTCGTCCAGTCGTAATTTAGGAAAAGGCGTATCGAAATTTTTATCAAATTTTCTATGCTCATTTTTGATATGATGCTGAATCATTTTCCAACGATCCTGTTTTCCATGCGCTCGGTAAGGATGCAGATGCAAAATAATATCCGAAATACGATAATATAAATCCCATTTAAACTTTCCTTTTCCTGCCAATTCGTGTAAGTTTTCGTTATGCGCCACGATAATACACAGGTCTAATTGAATCTCTTCATCACTGCCCAGACGCTTTATGGTTCGATTTTGCAACACCCGTAACAAGGCATTTTGTAAAACCAAGGGCGCATTTCCGATTTCATCAAGGAATACAGTGCCGCCATTTGCGCGTTCAAAAATACCCGCAAATTCTTTCACATCGGTTGCGTATCCCTTGACTACACCATGAATTTGCGCCTCCATCATGGATTCGGAAATCAAAGAGCAATTTATGGCATCAAATTTCTTAGGGTTTCGACCTGATTGCGAATGAATTTCGTAGGCTAAGGATTCTTTTCCTGTGCCTGTTTCGCCATGAATTAATACGTTCTGGGCATAGGCATAATATGCAATTTCTTTGGCAAAATCATACGTTTCCTTATTAAGTGAGGTTATCATAATTTCGTTGTCAGAAGTTAATAAATTATTATTTTTAACATTATTCAGCACAGATGTAATAATTCCGTATCCTTTGACATCATATTTAATTTGATAATACTTTTCGGAGGTTTCAAGCCCTTGATGTTCACCGGGTTTACGGAGATGAATTTGTATTTTATCGGGATATTGTTGTAATAAAGCCAGCCACACAAACCGCATAGCCGTTGTACCTGAACCTGCCTCGACTATAAATTCGGCTTGGGGATGTTCTTTAATAATTTCTTCGACTTTGCGTTGAATCTTCATCATGTCCATAATATCGACAGTCATCAAACGAGGTTCAATATCATGTCCGATAAATTCTTGCTGAAGAAATTTGACGACATTTTCGACTCGGTAGTCAGACATACTTTCACGAGGATTATAAAGGTAAATGTGTTTACAATTTTCTTTTCGTCCGAAGTTTTTATGAAATTGCCACGTCAATCCTTTTCGGGGTTTGTTCAGGATAGGAGTTTCATCGGCTTCTTTTTCGTAATCGTATCTTGTGCTTTCCCAATTTAATAAAATACGCTCTTTCATAATTTCAATATTTGATATTTAAAATAAATTTATGTAAAGATATGAAAAAGCGATTACTAAAATACAGATAAAGTATCAGATATTGATGTTTTATATCAAGAATTGATTTTCGATAAAATTTTTAATATTTCCGAAAGCAAACGTGTTCAAAAATCCGTTGAGTAATGACCGTGCCATCAGGATTGATTTTTTCAATGCCCCGCCGTTCTGTGGTGGCATAAATGGGAATCAATCCGATATTTTTGCAAAGTGTAACGGTTTGAAAAGTAGCTCCAAAATCGCCTTGCACCAAGACAAAATCAAGATTTTGTGCCGTATTTGCCAGATATTCAAAAATAGGTTTCAAATATTCTTTCATGACCAAATCGGGGTGGGGCGGAACATTGCTCCAAACTCGCTGTAAATCAGGCGGTAAGCTCATAAATTGTGTTACGTTCAGACGTTGTTTTGCGTCTAATTTCTGGCTTTCGGTCAGTTGGTGCGAAAATAAAAGAAATAGGTTTTTCATTTTGGTTTGTATTTTCCCGCTCCCCGAAGAGATGGGTTGTTCATATTTATCGCCCACGATTAAAATCGTGGGTTTTGTTTGCATGATTTCCCAGCGTTAAAACGATGGGTTTTAGATATTTAGAATTTGGCGGAAGTTTTGGTATAAATCTTCCAGTTCATTTTTTAAATCTTCTGGACTGGCGTAGTCTTCTTTAAATCCGCCATGATTTACGTCATTTCGTAAGCCATCCTTTCCTGTCATTTTTTTATAAGCTGTAATGACTTTATTGTAATTTTGATTCAAGAAATCATACATTTCTTGTTGTCGCTTCGTTTTTTTACTTTTTTCATGATCAGAATCATCCTTAGAAGGCTTATATTTATGATACCCGTTTAAAGCCCCGTTAGCTAAAAGGCGGTAATTTTTGTAATCGTAAATATGTGTTTGTCCATATTTTTCTTTAATCAACCAAGTAATTAAGGTTTCTTGTAGCAAAGTATAACCCTGCGGAATTAATTGATGTTGAATACACCAATCAACTGCTTTAAATCCATTTTGAATTTCATCATTCTGAAAATCAGATAGTTTCTGTGCAATTTTTTGCAATAAAGGACGTAGCTGTTCCTTCAAATCATCTTGAAAATTGGTTTCTCCCAGCGTTCTAAAAAAATCATCATAATCAAATTCGTCCACCAAAAATTTACCTCGTGAAGTCAAAATTCCCTCTGTAAACTTCGAGGCTTGTTCGCTTAATTTAGGATAACTATCTTTACTTAAATTGGATAAATCCGAGGCATCTCCAAACTGTAAAAATCCATGAGCAGCACGAGTCCAGTCCTGCAATTCGGCAAAAGATGACACATCCAAAATCGGAGCTTCAACGGGTTGTGCTTTAATTTTAGTGGCTTGCTCTGGGTCATTTTTTGTCTGTTCGAGTTTTTCCTGTTGTTTGGCTCTGCCTGTTTCGTAATTGCCGTAAAAAATGGCTTTAATCGAAATATTTTTCACTACTTTGGCATAATTCAATAAAACCAATGCAAGCATAGGCAAAGAACGAAACCCATAAGTTACATCAAAATATACTTCATCGCCTTCGTCCAACTTATCAAAAATCTGGCGAAATACCTTCCAAATTTCTTCTTTGTCATATCCATTTTCAATCAAAACAGATTCGTGTTGAATATTTGGATTTTCATCAAAAAAGGCAGATAATCCTTTTTGTGGAGGGTCATCGAATTGGGCTTTATTTTCTTTAAAACCTCGAATTCGAGATTTCCAATTATTTTCAAAAGCCTCTTTTGTCGTGAAAATTAAGGCTTTATCCCGTTCAAAGTTCCAATTTTTTGCCAGCAATTTACTCATGACCACTTCCTGAACATAGCCCGTGGGTTCATATTTTTCTTCGGGATTGTCCGCAAAGTAGTAAATGGTATCGTGATAGGTAATTGCACCCAAAAAACTAATTAAAACTTTTCGTGTCATGTTTGTTGTAATTTTGACATTTAAATTTAGTTGAAATACCCATAACCGACAGCGGTTTTTGCGCCGATGCCGTGGTTTTCCAAAGCATTTTTGAGCCATTGGGAGATGGTTTTATCTCCAATTTTGGCTTCTACTATCTCTTGCTCCCTACTGCCCACCAAAAACTGGAAAGGCGTACCCGCCACTGTTAAAAAGGGAATGGGGACTGGGCTTTGAGTATCTGTGGGTGGTTGAGTTCCATCGTACCATTTTGGGTAATGTGGGGTCATCACATCCACTTCTATTTTTGGGGCAGATAGTGGGAAGGCATCGAAAAAAATGGCTTTGCCTCGTTGGTCTTGTGTGCCGAAAATATTGCGGAATGCTTCGCACTTTTCAGCGAATGATTCAGCTTCTTTTACCCTGTCTTTATGCTCTTTGTTGGCATCTGTTTTTTGCTCATAAAAATAGCTCATTACAATCCAACTTCTCACCACACCTTTTATACTGCTTGCAGGGATGTAGGGGAAGCCATAAATATGATGCAAAGTCATGGAGGTTTCATAGACCGAAGCCCCGCCTAAGCCAACGACTAAACGCCAGTCGGGTTGGAAGTTTTGGGTTTTCACTTTGCAAATGGCTTGAGCGGCTGTTTTTTGGTTTTGGGCTAAAGATTCAAAATCTGTATTACCATAATCCTCTTGTATTTTGAATTTATGCCCCGTCCCTTTCTTAGGATTATTATCATTCTTAAAAAAGAAAAACTCTTTTTTCTGACCTGATTCTTTAATGTGCCTTGCAAAAAAATTAAACTTTAAGTTAAAATTATCACAAGACTTTTCCGCAATTTCTCTAGTGTCGCTAGGGGCACATGTTTCTGATATTAGAAAGCTGTCAGCCCACCCATTATCTCCTTGACTAGCGTTATTTCTTTTCTCTTTTTGTTTTTTCTTTTCTTCCTCGATACGTTTTTTTTCTTCCAATTCACGTTCAGCTTTCTTTTGAGCCTCTTTTTCTTTTTCTTCTATTACCTCATCATTTTTAGGGATTTCTTTTCCATTAATGATAATTTTCAATGGCAGATTATTTTCTCCAAGTTCTATATCGCACTCACCACTATACTCTTCTGAAAAAGTAAATTCCCTTGGAATAGAAATCTTATTTTTTCCAACCTTTAATTCTTTACGAAAAGAACCATCATTTTTTTGCTTTACTTTTATTTTTCCCTTCTCCATCACTCACCCCCTTCTGTTTCGCCCTCAATCAGCCCTTCGGCAAATCGTCTGAGCCAGTTAAATAATGCCAAAACTTCTACGGTTAGGTAGCGGTATTCTGCGGAGTTTTGAGAAATGATTACTTCAACTAAATCATCACTAGAGGCAGACGCAAAGATGCCTAATTTGTCATCTTTTTTTAGCCAATCGTGGGTTTGCTTGTAAATTAAATCGTATGCTTCCTTATTTTTAGACTTTATAAAGGCATAAGTAGCTCCTAAGCCATTCGTCTTAATCATCATAGGGATTTTCTTACAGTAGGCTTTATATTCCTTAGCTTGCTTGCTGTCTTCCATATTTCCATTAGTATTCTTTTTAGGTCCTCCCCCAAGTGCTTTCCCCACCACCGCATATTTATAAGCGGATGAAGCCCTGCCCTGCTCTAAAGCTGTTCTATTTGTATCGTTCATTTTATTTCAGGTTAAAGTTAAGTTTGGTCAATCCCTTGCCTAGTGTGGCATTGCCTCCA